>JANNKS010000048.1:0-7799 GCA_031396425.1 Rhizobacter sp.
TACCTGCTGTGCCCCGAAGCGAGCATCAGCGCCGTGCACCGCGCGGCGCTGCAGGGCGACGGCGCGCGCCACACTGCGCTGACGAACCTGTTCACCGGGCGGCCCGCGCGCGGCATCGTCAACCGCCTGATGCGCGAACTCGGGCCCCTGTCGAAGGCCGCGCCCGAGTTCCCCCTCGCCGGCGCCGCACTCGCCCCCTTGCGTGCCCACGCCGAACGTTTGGGGTCGGGTGATTTTTCGCCCTTGTGGTCGGGTCAGAATGCAAGCGGCTGCAGGAACGTGCCGGCCGCGCAGCTGACGCTGGAACTGGCGGTGGGCCTGCGTTGACGATCGGCGTCGACGTTTGAACCCCCGTGGGTCCGTGTGTGCACGACCAGGAATCGCAAATGCTCGAATCTCTGTCTCAGTCTGCAGCCCGCGGTTTGCGTCGCCGTGCGCCGAACGGGCGATGCCGTGCTGCCCTGCTCGCGCTGGCGCTGCTCGTCGTGGCCGGACCCTCGGCTTCGCAAGACGCGAATCCGCCGCAGCCGAGCCCGCGATCGCTCGGTACGCCCGAGTTGATGCGCGCGCTCGCGCAGGGCGGCTACGTCATCTACTTCCGCCACGGCCACACCCACTGGCAACAGAAGCTGATCGAGCAGGGCATGCAGGCCGAGGGCCGGCACGACCTGGACAACTGCGCCACCCAGCGCAACCTGGATCAGCTCGGCCGCGACGATGCGCGGCGCATTCACGACGCGTTGTTGGCGGCGCGCATTCCGGTGGGCAAGGTGCTTGCCAGCCTGTACTGCCGGCCGGCCGAATACGTGGCGTTGATCACCGGCCGCACCCCAGTGCGCACGCGCTGGCTGAGCGGCCTGTCGTCGCCGCAGACGCTGCTTGAAATCAAGCGCGAAGTTGCGTCGCCGCCCGAGCCGGGCCGCAACACCTTCCTCGGCGGCCACGGCGACCGGCCGTTCGATCTCACGGGCCTGGTGATCCAGGAAGGCGACGCGCTGGTGTTCGACCCGCGCAATCATCAGGCTGGCGACCCGGGCAAGTTCAAGCCGGTGGCGTGGATCAAACCTGACGAATGGGCCCCGCTGAGCGGCGCTGTCGCGACGACGCGCGCCGTGGCGCCGGCGCTGGCCCGGGTGAGCGTGCGGCCGGCGCCGTTCCACGACGATGCCAATGTGCGCGCCAGCCTGCCGATGCTCAGCGAGGGCGCAGCGCTTGACGACGCGGCGCTGGCGCGCGCGCTGCAGCTGGCGCGCGAAAGCCCGTCGCGCAATGTCGAGGTGTTGTTCAGCGCAGCGTCCGAGGCGGACCGGGTGAACGCCGACGTGACTGTTGCGAGCGTGAAACCCTGGGCCCTGACCGCCGGCTGGAGCCACGCCGGCGCCGAGACGGCCGCTCCCGATGGGCGGCGCGACCGGGCGTGGCTGGGTGCGGCCCACAGCAACTTGTGGAACCTCGACCACCAGGCCGCGCTGCAACTCTCCGATGCCGCCGGCGCCGCGCGCCGCAACGCCAGCCTGGCGTACCGCGCCCCCTGGCCCGCTGCGGGCCTGATGCTCGGTGCGGTGGCGACGCGCGCGCAGGACGGTTCCGGCTTCGACGCCGAGCTGGCGCCCATCACCGGCAGCGGGCGTTCGTTCACGCTTTACGCGCGCCAACATCTGGTGCCGCGCGGCGACTATCACCATCACCTGCAGGCGTCGCTGGGCGACCGGTCCTGGTTCGGCAACGGCGCGGCCAGTGTGCGCAGCCGTCCGCTCACGCTGAGTTACGCCGCGCATTGGGAGCAGGAGTGGATCGGCTGGCGTTTCGCCACCGCCTGGGCGTTCAATCTGCCGGGCGGCGCCGACAACGACGCCGCGCACTACGCGCTGGCGGCGCCGAACCGCAGTGCGGACTTTCATTGGAACGCCCTGCGCCTGAACGCCGAATGGCTGCGCATCCTGACCTACGACATCCGGCTGCGCCTCAGCGGTCGCGCCCAGTGGTCGAACCAGGCGCTCATCGGCGGCGAACAGTTCGCCCTGGGCGGTGCGCTGAAACCCTGGGGGCCATCGTTCGGCGTCTGGTCACGCGCGCCGTGGATCGACCGTGACGGCGTGCGTGGCCTGCCCGAGCGTGGCGGCCTGGGTGACGCGGGTGCGCAGGCATCGGCCGAACTGTGGAGCCGGCGCCTGTTCGGACACGACCTGCGCGTGGGCGCTTTTCTCGATGGTGGCACGGCGCACCAGAGAACGGCGGGCTCGGCGTCGAGCGACAACGCCAATGTGGCCAGCATCGGCTTGCTCGGGCACTTCCAGCGGCGCGGCCGGGTGGCGCTTGGATTGAGTGCAGCACATGTGCCCAAGGGCGCCGGCGTCGTCAGCGATCACTCGAACCGGCTCGATGCGACGCTGATGCTGCGCTACTGAGGGCTCGCGCGCTCGACCGTCGATGGACTGCGGCGTTCGCCGCCATGGCGAGCCTGCGGGCGGCGCGCGCGCCCCGACTTCAAGCCCGTGTTGAGGCTGGTACCAAAGTGCCCGGGCTCGCCAGCCGCAGCGCCGCCAGCAGCGCAGCAAGGCGTTCGCGCTGCGCGGCATGGAGGCCACTTTGGCGCAGCACCGCCGCCAGCCATTCGGCGCGCCGGGCTGGGTCGAGGTTCGGTGCGCCGCGGCCTTCGAGGGCGTCTTTCATCGCGCGCAGCTTCAGGTCGCGCCGGGCGGCGAGCCGCTCGGGCGTGGCCGGCAGGTCGAGTGCGGTTTCCAGCTGCAGCAGCAAATCGTTCACCGCCACTTCGCTCAAGGGTCCCGGCGCGGCGGGGGCTGACCAGCGCTGTGCCAGCGCACGTTCCCAGGCCGCTGGCAGGCCGGTGAGGGCGGCCCAACGCACGTTCATCTCGTCTTGACTGGCCGATGCCGACTCGCGTTCTTCACACAACGCGAGTTTGGCGGCCAGCGTGTCGCACCATGCTTGCCAATGCCCCTGGCCGCTCGCCGCGAGCGCCTTCAACGCGGCGGCATGGGCTTCCTGCAGGCGGGCATCGAGTGCGTTCGCTGCGCCGCGCGGCAGATCGACGCTCTGGCGCCACGCGCGGTCGACCTCCGTCAGCGTGCGCTGGATCTCAGCGGTCGGCGTGTCGCTGCGCAGCGCGGTCAGGCGCCCCAGCAGCGCTTCGCGCGCCGCCAGGTTGGCGGCCAATTCGGCGTCGCGGGCGTTGAACGCGGCGTCGCGTTGCGCGAAGACGGCGTCAGTCGCCGCCTTGAAGCGGGACCAAAGTGCGTTTTCGGCACCGCGCATCAGCGGCACCGTGCGCGCCTGCTGTTGCCACTCGGCCTGAAGCTCACGCACCCGCGCCGTGGCGTCGCGCAAATGGGGCTGGGCACCGAGTTCCTGCGCAATCGCCTGCGCGCGTGCAATGAGCTGCTCGCGGCCCGCTTCGGCGGCGCTGCGCGCTTCGTGCAGCGGCGTTTCGATGCGCGCCACGCTGCCGCGCAGGCGTTCGAGCAGGGCGGCACGCGCCGAATTCGGCACGGTGTGCTCGAGGGGCCCCAACTGCCGCCAGGCGCGCTGGAACTGGTCGAGCGCCTGCACCGGTTCCTTCCAGCGCGCCGCCGATGGCTCGGCATTCGACGCGGGCAGATCGAGCGGCACCGCGTCGAGCGTATTGAGCAGTGCTTCGCGCGCGGCCAGGTTCTCCAGGCGTGCGGCCTTGAGGGCAGCCTGCTGTGCGGCGATCGGCTCGTGCGCAATCGTCAGGGCGGCGTCGAAACGCTGCCACAACGCTTGGCTGGCGGCGGCGCCGAGGCGGTCGAGTTCTTTCCAGCGCTTGCGCATCGCCTGGATTGCTTCGCCGTGCTCCTTCAGGCGCAGCTTGGGTGGGTGGCGCTGCTGAGGCAATTGCGTCGGTGATGGTCGCCGGCGGGGCGGCGGTTCCTGCAGGATCGGCGCTGCCGACGGTTCGGGCGATGCTTCGATCGCGGTGCTGGCGCCGTCGGCATCCGCTGCTTGTTTCGGTGCTTCGCCGGCGTCGCGAGCGTCGATTCGATCGGTGGCAAGCGCCTCCCCAGCGGGTTGAGACGCGGCTGACGCGTTCGCGGACTGAGGGTCGTTGGCTGGCCCGGCGGGTGCAACCACCTCAGCCGGCATCGCTGGCACCGCGGCCAGCGTGAGTTGCGCGAGCCGCTCGGCCTCGGCGACCAGGTCGTCGCGCGCGCGCCCTCCGCCCCATTGCTGCCAGCCCTTGAGCCGGGCGTGTTCGGCGTGCAGGGCTTGCTGGCGCGCCCGCAATGCATCGCCCACCGGGACGCCGCGCAGCGCGTCGAGCGTGGCGTCGAAGGCCTGCAGGTGCTGTTGAAGTTCGTTGAGCCGCCCTTCGGCAAGGGCGGCTTCGGCTTGCTGCAGCAGTGTTTCCAGCTGCTGCTTCTGCTCGGGGCTGAGGCGTTTAGCCGCAGCGCGGTTCGCCGGTCGATCGGGCGATTGCAGGGCTGGCGCCGGGTGTGCGGGTTGGTGTGCCAACTGCCAGGCGTCGAAGCGCTGGTCCAGCAGGCGAGTCAATTCCACATCGGCGAGCGGCGGCAGGGCCGACCAGCGTTGGGCCGCGGTTGCTTCGACCGCCGTTGGCGTGGCTGCGGTCGGCAGTTCCGCGACGGCCTGAGCGTCGGAAAGCACAGCCTCGCCGGCAGGGGCCAGCGCAGCCTCTGGTCGCAGCGCATCAAGCCAGTCGAGCCGCATTTCAACGCCGGTTGCATGGTCCAGCGCGGCCGCCAAGGCGGCGTCGGGCGCGGCGCTCGCGGCTGCGGCCGGCCGCTGCTCGCGCAGCGCCCGAGCGGCAGCCATGAGTTGGGTCAGCCGCAGGCGCGGCTCGGCATTCGAGTCGACATCGGCGGGGTCGGCCGCAGCGCTGCGGCTGGCCTGGACGCAGCCCGAGCGCAGATCGGCCAACGCCCGGGTCGCGTCGACCTTCCAGCGCTGCCACTGTTGTTCCTGATCACCGCGATCGCGCATCAAGGTATTGAGGCGCTCACGCAGCAGGTCGAAATCGCTGCGCTGCTGCGGTTCGAGCAGTTCGGCGTCCAGCGCCTGCCAGTCACGGTCGAGCGCCACCAGCTGGTTCGCGGCAAGCAGCGGCGCCTGCGTCAAGGCGTCGGCGGCGGCGATCAGCGTGACTGCGCGGGCGCGGCTTTCGCGCGTGGCCACCGCGGTTTCGAAGCGCTGCTTGGCAATGCGGTGCACGCGCCGGTCGTGGCTGCGGAACTGCCGCTCGGCCTGCTTGAGTGCGTCTTCGCTGACCAGCGCTTCGATCGCCGCGAGCTTGATTTCCAGCACCGGCGTGGCCTGTGCGACACCGAGCAATGCGGGGTCGTCTCCCAGTGCCGCCGTCAAGCGGGGCTGCCACGCGGCGCGGGCCTCGTCGGCCTCTTTCGCCTTCAGTTCGGCCTTCTCGGCGGCGCGCTGCGCAGCCTGTGCAGCGGCCTGCGCCTTGGCTTGTTGTTCGAGCTGCCTTTGCACTTTCAGCTCGGCGCTGCGTTTGGCCGCGGCCGTCTCGGCGGCGGTGGGCTTGGGCATGCCGGGCAGGCCGCGATTTTTGTACAACCAACTCAACATAGGGTCAGGGCCTGGGCCTGGAGTGAATGCGCGAGGCGCAGCAATGGCGGCAAAACCCGCAGTGTAGGCGCGCAGGAAATGGTGCGGGCGAGGAAGCGAGGCCGGCGGTTCGGTTCACCGCTGCTGCACCGGTCGTCGTGCGCGGGGCGCGACCGGGGGTTTCAAGCGACCCGCTGTGACTGTGCTCCCGCGCGCCACGTCGCCATCAGCGCTTGCCACTTGACGCGTGCCGCTTCGAGGTGGCGTGCGCGCACATGCCCGTAGCCGCGAATCTCTTCCGGGACGCGTGCAATTTCAGCGGCCAGCGCCAGGCGCTGAGCCGACAGCCCGCTGAGCAGTTCTTCGACGCAGGTGCGGTACTCGGCGATCAATGCGCGTTCGCCCCGGCGCTCTTCGGTGCGGCCGAACACGTCGAGTGCGGTGCCGCGCAAACCCTTGAGTTTGGCCAACACGCGGAATGCGGTGAGCATCCAGGAACCGAAGGGTTGCTTGACAAGGTTGCCCTTGGCGTCGCGCCTGGCCATCAGCGGGGGTGCGAGGTGGTAGGTCAGTTTGTAGTCGCCTTCAAACTGCGACGCGATTCTGCCCAGGAACGCCGGGTCGGTCTGCAGCCGCGCCACTTCGTACTCGTCCTTGTAGGCCATCAACTTGAACAGGTAGCGCGCCACGGCCTCGCTCAGGCGGGTGCTGCCGCGCTCGGCGTTGGTTTCGGCAGCGCGCACCTGGTCGACAAAGCCCTTGTAAAGCGCCGCGTAGGCGTCGTTCTGGTAGCCGCGCAGGAACTCGACGCGGGTCGCGACCGTTTCATCGAGCGACGGTTTCTTGACGAACTGGATCACCTGCGCGGACTGCAGCAGCGCCTGCACCGAGCCGAGGTCGTGAGCGCAGCGCCGGCCCCATTCGAAGGCGGCCTTGTTGTTGTCCGGCTGCACGCCGTTCAATTCGATCGCGCGCATCAGCGCGGCGTGGCTGATCGGAATGCGCGCCTTCTGCCAGGCGTAACCCATCATCAGCGGGTTGGTGTAGATCGAGTCGCCCACCAGTTGAGTGGCCACCTGTTCGGCGTCGAACGAACCCACCAGTTCGGCGCCGACGCTTTGCGCGATCGCAATTTCGCAGTTGCCGCCCGGGAATTGCCAATCCGGGTTCTTGACGAACGCGGCGGTCGGCGTGCCGTGGTTGTTCAACGCCACGAAGGTGCGGCCATGCTGCATCACCGTCATCGTGTACTTGCTGGCGCCGACGATGGAGTCGCAGGCGATCACGAGGTCGGCCTTGGCGGTATCGACTTTGGTGGTGTGGATGGCTTCGGGCCGGTTCGCGATCTGGATGTGGCTCCAGGTCGCACCCCCCTTTTGCGCCAGGCCACCGGCGTCCTGCGTGACGACGCCCTTGCCTTCCAGGTGCGCGGCCATGCCGAGCAACTGGCCGATCGTGATCACGCCGGTGCCGCCCACCCCGCCGACGACGATGCCCCACGCCGCCTCGGTCAGCGGCAAAACCGGTTCAGGCAGCGCCGGCAGCGTGGCCAGCAGGTCGGCACGCTTCTCCTTCTTCGGCTTTTTCAGTTGCCCGCCCTGGACGGTGACGAAGCTGGGGCAGAACCCTTTCACGCAAGAAAAATCCTTGTTGCAGGTGTTCTGGTTGATGCGGCGCTTGCGGCCGAATTCGGTCTCCACCGGCTCGACCGACAGGCAGTTCGACTGCACCGAACAATCGCCGCAGCCTTCGCACACCAGTTCGTTGATGACGACGCGCTTGTCCGGGTCGACCATCGTGCCGCGCTTGCGGCGGCGGCGCTTCTCGGTCGCGCAGGTCTGGTCGTAGATGATCGCGGTGGTGCCCTTGAGCTCGCGGAACTCGCGCTGCAATGCGTCGAGCTGATCGCGGTGGTGCACCGTGACGCCGGCTTCGAGCACGGCGCCGTCGTACTTCTCGGGCTGGTCGCTTACGATCACCAGGCGCTTCACGCCTTCGGCGACCAGGCTCTTCATGATCTGCAGCACCGTGTGGCCTTCGGCGCGTTCGCCCACCTGCTGGCCGCCCGTCATGGCCACGGCGTCGTTGTAGAGGATCTTGTAGGTGATGTTCACGCCCGCCGCGACGGCCTGGCGAATCGCCAGCAGGCCGCTGTGGAAGTAGGTGCCGTCGCCGAGGTTGGCGAACACATGCGCGTCGGTGGTGAACGGCGCCTGGCCGACCCAGGCCGCGCCTTC
>JANNKS010000075.1:0-3123 GCA_031396425.1 Rhizobacter sp.
CGGCGCAACAGGTCGGCGGCGCCGAGCGAATAGCCGCCGACGATCTGCGCCACCTGCATCACCTGTTCCTGGTAGACCATGATGCCGTAGGTTTCTTCCAGCACTTCGGCCATCAGCGGGTGCGGATACTGCACTTCCTCGCGGCCGTGCTTGCGTGCGCAGAAACTCGGAATCAGGTCCATCGGGCCGGGCCGGAACAGCGCCACCAGCGCAATCACGTCTTCGAACACGCTGGGCTTGGCGTCGCGCAACATGCGCTGCATGCCGGAACTTTCAAGCTGGAACACGGCGACGGTTTTTCCTTCGCTCATCAGCTGGTAGGTGGCGCGGTCGTCGAGCGGCACAGAGTCGAGCGTGAAGTCGCGCCGGTTCTCGTGGCGGGCGCGGATGAAGTCCTTGGCCAGCTCCAGAATCGTCAGCGTGGCCAGGCCCAGGAAGTCGAACTTGACCAGGCCGATCGCTTCGACATCGTCCTTGTCGAACTGGCTCACTGCGTTGTCGCTGCCGGGCTGCATGTACAGCGGGCAGAAGTCGGCAATGCGGCCCGGCGCGATCAGCACACCTCCAGCGTGCATGCCGACGTTGCGCACCAGGCCTTCCAGGCGTTCGGCCATCGCCAGCAGCTCGGCCACCTCTTGTTCGGCCTTCTCGCGCTGCTCGATCTCGGGCGCTTCCTGGCGCGCGTAGATCACGCCGGCGTCCGGGTTCGCCGGCGGGCGCTTGAGCGTGACAGCCTTGCCCGGTGGCGCGGGAACGAGCTTGGCGATGCTGTCGACATGCCCGTACGACATGCCCAGCACCCGGCCCACGTCGCGCAACGCCGCCTTCGCGGCCATGGTGCCGAAGGTGGCGATCTGGCTCACCGCGTCGCGGCCGTACTTCTGCTTCACGTATTCGATCACGCGGTCGCGGTTTGCCTGGCAGAAGTCGATGTCGAAGTCGGGCATCGAGATCCGGTCGGGGTTCAGGAAGCGCTCGAACAGCAGCTTGTAGCGCAACGGGTCCAGCCCGGTGATGTTGAGCGAAAACGCCACCAGCGAACCCGCGCCCGAGCCGCGCCCCGGCCCCACCGGGCAACCGTGGCTCTGCGCCCAGTTGATGAAGTCGGCGACGATCAGGAAGTAACCCGGGAAGCCCATCTTCAGGATCGTCCTGATTTCGAAGTCGAGCCGTGCCACGTAGCGGGCGCGCTGCCGTTCGCGTTCCGCCGCATCGGGGTAGAGCTGCTGCAGGCGCACCTCCAGCCCAGCATGCGAGGCCTGGTGGAAGTAGTCGGCCATGGCCTGCGGCTCGCCATCGATCAGCGGCGTGGCGAAATCGGGCAGCTGCGGTTTGCCCAGCACCAGCGACAGACTGCAACGCTTGGCGATCTCCACACTGTTTCGCAACGCGCTGGGCAGGTCGGCAAACAGCGCTTGCATCTGCGCCTGCGTCTTGAAGTACTGCTCGCGGCTGAAGCGTTTCACGCGCCGCGGGTTGTCGAGCATCTCGCCTTCCGACACGCACACCCGCGCCTCGTGGGCCTCGAAGTCATCCGCCACCAGAAACTGCACCGGCTGGGTGGCCACCAGTGGCAGCGACAGGGCAGCCGCGAGCTGCGCCGCGGCGCGGACATGCGCTTCGTTGCCAGGCAGACCGGCGCGCTGCAGTTCGATGTAGAAGCGTTGCGGGAACAACGCGGCGAAGCGTTGTGCCAACTGCGTTGCACGCGCCGTGTCGCCCGCCAGCAACGCCTGCCCGACGGCGCCGTTCTCGGCGCCCGACAGCACGATCAACCCGGCACCCAACTCGGCCAGCCAGGCCCATTTCACCCAGGCCTGATTGCGCTGCGCATTGCTCAGCCAGGCGCGCGACAGCAGTTCGCACAGGTTGAGGTAACCCTGTTTGTTCTGCACCAGCACCAGCAGCCGGCTCGCCAGCCGCTCGCCACCATGCGGCTCTAGCCACAGGTCTGCCCCGATGAGGGGTTTGACGCCCGCCGCGCGCGCGGCGGCGTAGAACTTGACGGCACCGAACACGTTGCTCAGGTCGGTGATGGCCAGCGCGCCCTGCGCATCGGCGGCGGCGGCCTGCGCCAGATCGTCGATGCGAAGGCTGCCGTCGACGACGGAGTATTCGGTGTGGGTGCGCAGGTGGACGAAGGCCATGAGCGGCATTCTAGGGAGGGCACGGTGCCTACAATCCGTGGCGTGAAGGCCATCCTGAACGTCAGCGGCTACCGGTTCGTCGAACTGAGCGATGCCGCGTTGCTGCGCGAGAGCATGCACTCACGCGCACGCGAACTTGAGTTGCGCGGAACGGTGATTCTGGCCACCGAGGGCATCAACCTGGCGCTCTCGGGGCCCCACGACGCGCTGCAACGTTTCATCGCCGAGCTGCGCGCCGATGCGCGTTTTGCCGACATCGAACTGAAATTCAGCGCGTCCGACACGGTGCCATTCGGCCGCCTGCTGTTCAAGCTCAAGCGCGAGATCATCCGTATGAATCAGCCGGTGGTGCAGCCCCACAAACAGCGCGCGCCGATGGTCGATGCGCCGACGCTGGCGCGTTGGCTGGATGCGGGCCACGATGACGAAGGCCGCGCGCTGGTGCTGCTCGACACGCGCAATGGTTTCGAGGTCGACCAGGGGCGGTTTGCCAACGCGCTCGACTGGCGCCTGGAGCGCTTCAGCGACTTCCCGCACGCACTGCAGGAACGGCGCGCCGAGCTGGAAGGCAAGACAGTCGTGAGTTACTGTACCGGCGGCATTCGCTGCGAGAAGGCGGCGTTGTGGATGCAGCGCTGCGGCGTCGACAACGTGCGGCAACTCGACGGTGGCATCCTGAAATACTTCGAACGGCAGGGGCCGGCGCATTTCGAAGGCACGTGCTTCGTCTTCGACGAGCGCGAGACGCTCGACGGCACGCTGTCACCGGTGCCGGCGATGTAAGTTACCCTGCGGGCGCGGCGACCCACCCCGCTGTGAACACCCGGCCCCATGACACGCTCTACCGACAACCTGCAGTCGATTGCCAAGTACCGTGCGGTCGCGGCTCAATACGACATCAGCACCGGCCCGACCTGGCCGATCCGCTTGCGTTGCGTGGAATTGCTGCAGCTTCACGAAGGCGACACGGTGCTCG
>JANNKS010000009.1:0-4632 GCA_031396425.1 Rhizobacter sp.
CCATCCCTGATATGCCTCTTCGAATCTCATCTTCCGGTTCTCCTGCTGGTAGCGGGCCCGGCTCATGGGAGCTTGCATTGGCTCTTCCACAAACCGGACAGACTACTTGCTAAGAACCGGACAACTCATTTACTCCCGACACATTTACTCCCGACACTTGACACGCAAGGATCTTGCCTGTAGCTCGCGCTGAGGCTACAATCCCGTCTTTCGAGACAGAACTGCTTGGGCGGATTCTTCCAGCCCATTTTTTTTGCTCGATCCTTTTTCTTGAATGAATCCGTGCAGCGTGAAATTGCAGCGTGGCAGGGCGGTGTGGAACTTGAGGTGGAGAACAAGAGCAGGATGGACTGGCAACGTGCGGTGCAAGGCACCGTGACCGGCCTGGGATACGACCTGGTGGACGCGCAGCGCAGTCCGGCCGGGTTGTTGCGCGTGTTCATCGACAAAATCGTCGGCAAGGCAGACGCTGCAGCACCCGCGACCCAAACGGCCGCGTTCATCACCGTGGAAGATTGCGAAAAGGTCACCCGCCAACTCCAGCATGTGCTGGAGGTGGAAGGCGTCGATTACCAGCGGCTTGAGGTGTCGTCGCCGGGGCTGGACCGGCCGCTCAGGAAGTTGGCCGATTTCGAGCGGTTTGCCGGCGAGCAGATCGACCTGACCTTGAGATTGGCCCTGAAGGGGCGCAAGAAGTTTCGTGGCGAGCTGCAGGCCCATGGGGCGGCGTGGCGCGTCGTGTTTGGGGAAGGGGAAGTTCAGCAGGCGCTGGATTTTTCTCTCGAAGATGTGCGCGACGCCCGTTTGGTGCCCGTACTCGATTTCAAGGGCCGTCGATTCGCCGCCGAGCCCGCGCCGGCGGCGACTGGCGGGCGCCATCTTGACGGCGTTCAAGGAGACCTAATTCAATGAATCGCGAACTGTTGATGTTGGTGGACGCCATCTCGCGCGAGAAGAGCGTCGATCTCGAGGTGGTGTTCGGCGCTGTCGAAGCGGCGCTGGCGTCGGCGTCGAAGAAACTGCATGGCGGTGAAGTCGACATGCGCGTCACGGTCGACCGCGACAGCGGCGAATACGAAACCTTCCGCCGCTGGCACGTGGTGCCGGACGAAGCCGGACTGCAGCTGCCCGATTCCGAGATCCTGCTGTTCGAGGCCAAAGAACAGATTTCCGACATCGAAGTCGACGACTACATCGAAGAACCGGTCGATTCGGTATCGATCGGGCGCATCGGCGCGCAGGCGGCCAAGCAGGTGATCCTGCAGAAGATTCGCGACGCCGAGCGCGAACAGTTGTTGAACGACTTCCTTTCGCGTGGCGAAAAGATCTTCGTCGGCACCGTCAAGCGCCTCGACAAGGGTGACGTGATCGTCGAATCCGGCCGGGTCGAAGGCCGGCTGCGGCGTGCCGAGATGATTCCGAAGGAAAACCTGCGCACGGGTGACCGGGTGCGCGCCTACATCGCTGAGGTCGACCCCACCTTGCGTGGCCCGCAGATCCTGCTGTCGCGCAGCGCGCCTGGCTTCATGATTGAACTGTTCGCGCAGGAAGTGCCTGAAATCGAGCAAGGTCTGCTCGAAATCAAGTCGTGCGCCCGTGACCCTGGCTCGCGCGCGAAGATCGCCGTCGTCTCGCACGACAAGCGGGTCGACCCGATCGGCACTTGCGTCGGTGTGCGGGGTTCACGCGTGAATGCGGTCACCAACGAAGTGGCCGGTGAACGGGTGGACATCGTGTTGTGGTCGGAAGACCCGGCGCAGTTCGTGATCGGCGCGCTCGCTCCAGCGAACGTCGTGTCGATCGTCGTCGACGAAGAGCGCCACGCCATGGACGTCGTGGTCGATGAGGAAAATCTCGCCATCGCGATTGGTCGGGGCGGCCAGAACGTGCGCCTCGCATCCGAAATGACGGGCTGGCGAATCAACATCATGACCGCCGAAGAGTCGGCGACCAAGCAGGCCAGCGAGTCGGACTCGGTGCGCAAGCTCTTCATCGAGAAACTCGACGTTGACGCCGAAGTGGCCGACATCCTGATCGCCGAGGGTTTTGCCAGCCTCGAAGAGGTGGCGTACGTGCCGATGCAGGAAATGCTCGAGATCGAGAGCTTCGATGAAGACACCGTCAATGAACTGCGCATGCGTGCCAAGGATGCGTTGCTGACGATGGAAATCGCCAAGGAAGAGAATGTTGACGACGTGTCGCAGGACTTGCGTGACCTTGAAGGCCTGACGCCCGATCTGATCGCGAAGCTCGCCGAGGGCGGCATCCACAAGCGTGACGATCTGGCCGACCTCGCCGTCGACGAATTGATCGAGATATCCGGGGTCGACGAAGCCCAGGCCCGCGCCGTGATCATGAAAGCGCGCGAGCACTGGTTCAACGAATGATGGCCCTGAAGATCGCCCTCCTGTACATCGCCCGGACCAACGCATGCAATAGCACCGCGCCGCATCCCTGAGCAAGACCTAGCAAGGACTGAACAATGGCCTCGACCACCGTCGCCCAACTCGCCGCCGAGCTGAATCGCTCGGCCGCAGTGCTGCTTGAACAGCTGCAGTCGGCCGGGCAGAGCAAGGCCTCCATCCAGGCCACACTCACCGAGGCCGACAAGGAGCGCCTGCTCGACTACCTGCGCACCAGCCACGGTACGGCTGTCGGCGCGGAGCGCAAGAAGATCACGCTGACGCGCAAGTCCACCAGCGAAATCAAGCAGGCCGACGCGAGCGGCAAGGCACGCACGATCCAGGTCGAGGTGCGCAAGAAGCGCACGTTCGTCAAACGGGATGAGACCGCTGTAGAGGAAGCGGCCGCACCGGTGATCGACGAGGCCGAACTGGCCAAGCGCGAACAGGAAGCGCAGGCCCAGGCTGAATTGCTGCGCCGCCAGGAAGAGGATCTGGCCGAGAAGCGGCGGCTGCGCGAAGAGAATGAACATCGCGAACGCGACGCACTTGCCGAGCGCGAGCGCGAGGCGGCAAGCAAGGTGGCCGAAAAGGCGGCTGCGGAAGCTGCCGCCGCGCTCGCCGCGGCTGCGGCCCCTGCGGCCAAGTCCGGCAAGGCGGGCAAGGGCGCCAAACCGGTTGAACCACCGGCACCTGTTGTTGTCGCGCCCGCCCCGATCGAGCCGCCCAAACCCGCCTTCCGTGTCATCAAGGCGGCCGATGTCGAGAATGAAGAGAAGCAGCGTTCCGCGGACCTGACCAAACGGCGCAAGGCGGCCGAAGACGAGGCGCTGGCGATTCGCGCCATGATGTCCGGCCCGAAAAAGGTGCTGACTGCGAAAAAGCCGGAGGAAGCCAAACCGGTCGCCGAAGCGGGCAAGGACGGTATCAAGGGCTCGATTTACAAGAAGGCCGGCACGACCACCACAGCGCCCGGCGCGACCGCGGCCACGCCCCGGCCTGGGGACAAGAAGTCGGTCAAATCCGAGAAGCTCTCGAGCAGCTGGGCCGACGATGCGGCGAAGAAGCGCGCCCTCAAGCCGCGCGGAGCCACCGGTTCGGCGGGCACCGGGCGCCCGGGTTGGCGTGCTCCACGTGCCGGCAGGCGTGGCGACCGCAATGATGGCCCGGCCACCACGTTTTCGGCACCCGCCGAGCAGGTGGCACAGGAGGTGCACGTTCCGGAAACGATCAGCGTGGCAGATCTGGCCCACAAGATGTCGGTGAAGGCATCCGAGGTCATCAAGCAGTTGATGAAGCTCGGCCAGATGGTCACGATCAACCAGCAGCTCGACCAGGAGACCGCGATGATCGTGGTCGAGGAAATGGGCCACAAGGCCTTGGCTGCCAAGCTCGACGATCCGGAGGCCTTCCTCGAAGACAGCGAGGCCGAGGTGCATCACGATGTGCTGCCGCGTGCTCCGGTGGTCACCGTGATGGGCCACGTCGACCACGGCAAGACCTCGCTGCTCGACCGCATCCGCACCGCGCGCGTCGCGGCTGGCGAAGCCGGCGGCATCACCCAGCACATCGGTGCCTACCACGTCGACACGCCGCGCGGCATGATCACCTTCCTCGACACACCGGGCCACGCAGCGTTCACTGCGATGCGCGCCCGCGGTGCGAAGGCCACTG
This sequence comes from Rhizobacter sp., assembly GCA_031396425.1. GTDB lineage: Bacteria > Pseudomonadota > Gammaproteobacteria > Burkholderiales > Burkholderiaceae_C > JAEMQF01. The sequence continues at coordinate 4,077 of JANNKS010000009.1, forward strand.
ACATCGTGATCCTGGTCGTCGCCGCCGACGACGGCGTGATGCCGCAGACCAAGGAAGCGATTTCCCACGCCAAGGCGGCGGGAGTGCCGATCGTCGTGGCGATGAACAAGATCGACAAGCCCGAAGCGAACATCGAGCGTCTCAAGTCCGAGCTGGTGGCTGAAGAAGTCGTGCCCGAAGACTTCGGCGGCAGCTCGCCGTTCGTGCCGGTGTCGGCGAAGACGGGGCAGGGCATCGACAGCCTGCTGGAACAGGTGTTGCTGCAGGCCGAGGTGCTGGAGTTGCGCGCCGCGAAGGACGCGCCGGCCAAGGGCCTGGTGATCGAAGCCAAGCTCGACAAGGGCCGAGGCCCGGTGGCCACCATCCTGGTGCAAAGCGGCACACTCAAGCGCGGCGACGTTGTGCTGGCCGGTTCCACCTACGGCCGGGTACGAGCCATGCTCGATTAAAACGGCAAACCCACCGATGAGGCCGGCCCGTCGATTCCGGTCGAGATTCAGGGCCTGACCGAAGTGCCGCAGGCGGGCGACGAATTCATGGTGCTCGCCGACGAGCG
>JANNKS010000136.1:0-8053 GCA_031396425.1 Rhizobacter sp.
CCCCGCGGCCGAGATGCTTGAGCGCGCACGCGCTTTTCGTGCGGCGCTAGCACGGCGCCGCAGCGTGCGCGACTTCGACACCCGGCCGGTGCCGCGCGAGGTGATCGAGCAATGTCTGCTGGCCGCTGGCAGCGCGCCTTCGGGCGCCAACCAACAGCCCTGGTTCTTCAGCGTCATCACGGCCCCCGACCACAAGCAGCGGGTGCGCGAAGCCGCCGAGGTGGAAGAGCGAACCTTCTACAACGAACGCGCCCCGCAGGAATGGCTGGACGCACTGGCGCCGCTGGGGACCGACTCGAACAAACCCTTTCTCGAAGACGCCCCGCTGCTGATCGCCATCTTTGCGCAGAAGTACGGTGTGAGGGCAGACGGTGAAAAGTTCAGCCACTACTACGTGCCCGAGTCGGTGGGCATCGCATCGGGCTTCCTGATCGCGGCGCTGCATCACGCCGGGTTGGCCACACTCACGCACACGCCCAGTCCGATGAGCTTCCTGAACAAGCTGTGCGGTCGCCCGAACTCCGAGAAGCCCGTCATCCTGCTGGTGGTGGGCTACCCAAAGGCGGGCTGCCAGGTGCCGGTGCACGGCGGCATCAAGAAGCCCTTGAGTGCGATTGCAGACTGGCTTTGAATCTGGCCGGCCAAATCCTCCGACTTCGACGGCGCGAACGGGCGCGAAATCAGGCGGCCAGCCGTGCAGCGGATTGCAGCATCCGCGAGTCGGCTTGGTGCAGCGATGCGCGCGACCACGAGGCCCGCATGGCCTCGGCCAGCGCTTGCGCAGACAACCATGCGCCTTCAACGCCGCTGCCGCCAAGAAAGTCGCCACAGACGCCCAGGCGCAGCATCGGGTCCCACCAGCATTTGCCCGCCGACGCGGCGCTTGTCGCGTGCGGCACCGCATACCGCCACCGATGCACCAATGCGTGTTGCCAGCGCACCGGCTCGCCCAGCCATTCGGCCAGCGACGCCTGCAACTGCAACTGGACCCAGGCCGCCGGTTGTTCGATGTGCTGGCGGCTCCACCCGGCGCGGGCATGCGCGACCCAATGCACTTCGCCGTGGGGCCTGCCGCGGCCGGGGCGCGCCTCGTTGCGCGCTACCCAGGCAAGGCGACCCGTTGCGGGCCGGGCGGCGTCCCAGTCGAACGCCTGCACCGGGCTCTGGCTCACACCCATCAAGGTCCAACAGGGCTGCATCGTCGCCAACGCCGCCTGGCGCGCCCAAACATGGTGATGGTCGGCAAGCAACCGCGCAGCCTGAGCCGGCGGCATGGCGAGCACGACCGCATCGAACCTGCTGCCCAGCGAACCGCCCTGGCTCTCAAGCCGCCAGTCACCGGACGCTCGGTCCAGTGCCTCGACGCTGTGTGCCCAGCTGGCCGCCGTGCCGCTGAGCAGGTGGCGGCAGATCGCGGGCATGTCCGGCACTGCCAGGTAGTGCGGGGCAACAACGTCGAACGGCAGACCCTGCTGTGCCAGGGTCGGCGTCCATTCGCTGAGCCAGCCAGCCTGCACGCCCGCATCGACAAACCCCTGAAAGCGGGGCGAGCAGGCCGTGAAGCCAGGCGCGCCATGGTCAAAACGGGTGATGCGCTGTCGACCTCCGCCATCGACCCACGCGACCCGATGCGTCGCCAGCCGGCCACCCGGGCCATTCGACCTGTCGAACACCTGCACGGCATGACCCAGCGCCGACAGCCCATGGGCGCAGGTGGCGCCGGCCATTCCGGCGCCGATCACAGCCACGTTCATGGGTCGAGGATTCTCGCGATTCATGGGTTCAGGGGTGTGGGTTGGCGTCGCCGACATCGTCGACGCGGAACAGCAGCATCATTCCGTAGTCCTCGTGCAGCACGTTGTGGCAATGCATCGGGTAGACGCCGCGATAGTCGGTCGCTTTCACCCAGTACTCCACCGTGTCGCCGGGGTAGAGCGCAACGACGTCCTTGCGGCAGTATTCCTGCGAACCCGGGCCGACGGCCTTGCCGTTGCGCTTGACGATGCGACCTTCGACGAAGTGATTGTGGATCGGGTGCGCCCAGCCGCCGCCAGTGTCGTGAATCCAGCGTTCCATGCGGCCGCGCTTCATCGTGAAGCGGACCTGGGTGCAGTCAATGAACTGCCCATTGCAGGCCCAGGCGCCGTTCTTGCGCTCCCATTTGAAGTGGCGGGTGACCGTTTCCGCTATCGGCGGCAGCGGCGGCAACGTGATGGGCGCGAAGCTGGTTTGTGCGGTGAGTTCGCGGCTGGCGTCTGCCGCCGGCGGTCCGATGCGCCATTCCAGCAGCACGTTGTTGGTGGTGCCGGCTGGGTTCAGCTCCGTTTCCGGCTTGCGTGGGTCGGTCTGGATCAGGCGGTTCTCCAGCCACAGTCGGGTCGCGCCTGCCGCGGGGCCACCAGGCTCGGTGAGCTTGGCAAAATCGACAACGATGTCCGCGCGTTCGCCCGGGGCCAACTTGATGTGGCTCACCAACAGCGGCTTCTCGTAGAGATTGCCGTCATTCGCAATCCGCCAGCACGGAATCGACTGCGCCGGGTTGTCGGGGTTGGTGATGTGCAGTTGGTAGTGGCGTGACGGTCCCCGGTCGAGCAGGCGAAAACGGTAGCGGCGCTTGCGAACATGACAGAACGGCTGGATCTTGCCGTTCACCAGGTACTTGTCGCCGAGGTGGCCGCCATCTTCCAGCAGATCGAGCGTGGCCTGGCCGGTCAGCGGGTCGATTGCCAGATCGGTGAAGCTGATCGGGATGTCATAGCTCGGGAAGCTGGGCAGCCGCAAGCCCGTCGTCTCGTCCCCCGTGTCGAACTCGTTGAACACGATGTGAAAGCCCGCCAGGCCCTTGTAGACGTTCTCGGCGGTGTGCGCCTCGCGATGGTCGTGGTACCACAGGGTGCCCAGCGACTCGCGCACATCGCCATCGGGCGTCGCCGGGTTGCTGAAACCGGCGCGCTTCATGTTGTAGTAGTAGTCGTAGTACTGACCGGGGAAGAAGAACCGGCCCTGCGCGAGCGGGTTCTCCGACAACGCCCCCAGCGTCGGGTCGCACGGGCCGCCGTCGCTGTCGGGTGCGCTGTGGAAGTTGTGCAGGTGGGTGCTGATCGAATCCTTGCCGAAGCCGCCGCTGGGCGCGCCGGTGGGCAGGTTGTTGAAGCGCCGCACCAGGATCGCGGTGTTGGCGCCTGACTGGTAGCGGCTGACGATGGTGGGCATCGGCGTCATCGGCTTGTCAGTTGCCAGGTTCGCGCCGCCCAGGTTCGCACCCCAGAAATTGACTTGCAGCGGCAGGTTCGGGTGGATCGACATCGGAGGCACGGCACCGAACCGTTGGGCGAAGAAGAACTGCGGCGGGTTCAGCGAACGAAACTGATGGGCATCCCCGCGACCTTCGAAGGGCAAGTTGGTGGCCGGGTTGATGACCCGGTCAGGCTCCGCTGTGGGCGCACGCCGAAAGGCCGGGTCGGTCAGCAAGCGCGCCGGAAGCAAGGGCGTCACCGGCATCGCTTCCACGAACGGGGTCGTCGGCGGGCTGGGCGGAAGCGCCTTTGCCACTGCGCTGCCGCCGGTGCCGATCAGCGTGATGGTGGACAAGCCGCGTTTGATGGCATCGCGTCGATCAATCCGCGCGGGAGTGGCGCCCTGCGGTGCCAGATCGAGGCGAGGCGCTTGCACTGGCCTGGAACGAATACGGGTCATGTGGTGAAACCTTTCGATGGGTTCGGTGGCGGCCGACGGCATCGCCATGCGGCTTGTGGGGTGCTTGTGGGACGGTGGCGTTGACTAGGGAACTTGACTTCACTCCGTTCCTCGGCGCCCCATGCGCCAATGGAGGGTCGATGTTTTTGCAGTGAAGAAATGTTACGATTAGTGGTGTCAATAAGGTGTCGTATGCACAAGAGGCCTGCAACTCTGTAGACAATTCCAGGTCATTAGCGAGTCAATCAATTTACCCATGCCCAAACGACAAACCCCGATCACGTTGACGCCCGGCCATCCAGCGGGTACCGAAGAACCGCGCCACCGCAGCGGTGCGGTGGCGCGCATGGTTCGAATGCCGGTGGCCACGTTGCGTGTCTGGGAACGCCGCTATGCCGTGGCACAACCGGCACTCTCGGCAAGCGGCCAACGCCTCTATTCGGCAGCCGACGTGCGCAGGCTTGCCGTGCTGAAGCAACTGACCGACCTCGGCCATGCAATCGGCAGTCTGGCGCGGCTGGACATGCAGCAACTGCAGGCGGTCGCTGCCACGCACGCCGGCGCCGTGGCCGGTTCCCACGCCGCGAAACGCGCGCCAGAAACAGCCATCGCCCCGGCAAAGCCGTGGCGGGTCGCGGTGATCGGCGCATCGCTGCCGAAGCGGCTGCAGCGCTCCGCGCTGTTGCGCCAGTTGCATCAAACGCAGCAGTGGCTGGGGCCCTTTGCTGATGCGGCCGCGGCGGCGGCATCTTTGCAGGCCCAGTCCGTCGATGCACTGCTGATCCACGAACCGAGCCTGCACGAAGGGTGGCTCACCGGCTTCAACGCAGCGGCGCCAGTGCTGGCCCAGGTCCCGAAGGCAGTCATGTATGGCTTCGCCAGTTCAGCCGTGTGTGAGCGCCTTGCCTTGGCCCACGTGACGTTGCTGCGTGAGCCGCAAACCGATGCAGTGCTCGGGCAATGGTTGCAGGGTTTTCATGACTCGACGGCGGCAGCGCAGCCTGCAGGAAGGCTCCCCAGCCTGCCCAGCGTCCTCGCACCACGCCGCTGGGACGATGACGCGCTGGCCGACATCGCGGGCCTGTCATCGACGATTGCCTGCGAGTGCCCGCGCCACGTCGCCGAGCTGCTGGTGCAGCTGTCGCAATTCGAAGCCTACAGCGCCGAGTGCGAGCACCGCAGCGCCGCCGACGCCCAGCTGCACGCCTACCTCAAGCAGGTGGCGGCAGCATCGCGCTCGCTGTTCGAGGCCGCGCTGGAACATGTGGCGGTGCACGAAGGGTTGATCCTGCCTGCGTGAGTTCGCTGTCACCGGGCCGGTGTTTCCTGATTCGCTGGCAAACAAGCTTTCGATCCACTATCCTGCAACGCCGGGTGGCGCGCCCTGGCGCCCGGTCGGCCAGCTTCGGGGGCTTCGGTGGCCCATCGCGGCCCGCAGGCATCACACCATGGCATCCATGCAACCTTTCCGCATCAACATTCCCGATCAAACGCTGGCCCGCATCCGGGCCGCCGTCGCCAGCTACCCCTGGCACGAGATGCCCGACGATGGCGGCTGGGCCTACGGCACCAACCTGGCCTACATGAAGGAGCTGTGCGCCTACTGGGTCGATGAGTTCGATTGGCGCAAACACGAAGCCGCAATCAACCGCTTCGCGCATTTCAAGGCACCGGTGGGCGGTATCGATCTGCATTTCATCCACGAGAAAGGCAGCGGCCCTGCGCCGATGCCGCTGATCATCAGTCACGGCTGGCCGGGTTCGATCGTCGAGTTCATGAACATCATCGAACCATTGGCGCACCCGGAACGTTTCGGCGGCAAGGTCGAAGATGCGTTCGACGTCGTGGCCCCGTCCTTGCCGGGCTTCGGCTTCTCGGGGCCGCCGCCACGCCCGTGGGGCCCGCGCAGAATGGCCGGCGTGTTCGCTTCGTTGATGACGGACGTGCTGGGCTACCGCGGCTATCTAGCTCAGGGCGGCGACTGGGGGGCGGGCATCTCGAGCTGGCTCGGCTTCGACCACGCCCCCGCGTGCATGGCAGTTCACCTCAACTGCATGACGATGCACAACCCCGGCCCCCCGCAGGGCGCCGAGGAAATCGCCTGGGCTGAACGCTTCAGGCGCGAGCAGGCGATGGAAGAAGGCTACCGAATCCAGCAGGCCACCAAGCCGCAGACCCTGAGCTACGCGATGATGGACAGCCCGGTCGGCGTGGCCGCCTGGATCGTCGAGAAGTTCAACTCGTGGTCCGACACGGTCGGCGACGACGTGGAGAGCGCGCACAGCAAGGACGTGCTGCTCACCAACATCATGGTCTACATCGTCACGCGCACCTTCAACACTGCGTCGTGGATCTACTACGGCCGGCGCGAAGAAGGCGGCCGCATCTTGTCGAACGAGGGCAAGCGCGTCGAAGTGCCGACCGCCTGCGCGCTGTTCCCCGCCGAAATGCTCGCCTGGCCGCCGCGCGGCTACGTCGAGCGCATGTACTACGTGCAGCGCTGGACCGAAATGCCGCGCGGCGGGCACTTTGCGGCCATGGAGGCGCCAGGCATGCTGGTCGATGACATTCGGGCCTTTGCGCGCGGTTTGCGGTAGAACGGCCCGATCGGCTGGCACCCTATACTTTTCCGCGCCTTCCCCGCGAGGCGGCTTTCAATCAGGAGACCCCATGAGCGCCGACACACAATTCCCCGCCGCAGCCGGTGACGCCGAAGTGCTGGCCATGGTCGTGCAGCGCCTCAAGGGCGACAGCGGCACCATTCACCTGGGCGGCGCCGACGGCCAGTTGCACCTTCAAGTCGCGACGCCCGGGTTCCCGGAAGTGGTGATGGCGACGATCCGCACCATACCGGTCGGCAAGGGCATGGCCGGCCTGTGTGCGCAGCGGCGCGAGCCGGTCGATGCGTGCAACATCCAGACCGACACCTCCGGCGATGTGCGCCCGGGCGCCCGCGCCACGGCACTCTCCGGCGCCATCGTGGTGCCGATCTTTCGCGGCAACGCGGTGATCGGCACCTTGGGTGTCGGCAACCGGAGTGAGCGGGTCTTCACGCAGGACGAGATCGACGACTTGCTGAAAGTGGGGCGCGCCGTCGCCGCACGCTACCCGCAGGCCCAGCCGCTCTGATCGGCCGCGGCAGCGCCAGGCGCCCTAGCGCGGCCGGCGGCTGTTCGCAATCGTCCAGTCGTACGGTGTGAAGCGCAGTTCAAATGCAGCCGGTGCCGCTTGCGGCGCATAGGGGTTGGCGTACTCGAGCAGGCTGGCCGCGGGGCGCGGTACGAAGTCTTCCGGGTAGAAGTTCAGCAACTCGCTCAACCAGACGGTGCGCGTGGCCGGGTCGACGCGGAAGTTCTGCGGCAGCGCGAAGAAGGCGCGGGTCTCGCGGTCGAGTTCGACATCGAGCGCTTCAGCGGTGAACGGAACGCGCGGCAACACCGGGCAGGACCGCGCCGAACAGTTGAGCGCAAAGTGCACCCGCGGGTCGTTCAGGCTGCGCGTGATGGGGCGGATCACGTCATTCTCGAAGCTGTACAAGGACATCGGCACGCCACCGATGTCGAGCTTGCGCAGCACGAAGAAACTCAACTTGTTCCAACCCGCGTGCGTGTCCGGGATGCCGCTTTGCAGCACATTGAACATCGACAGCGCGTTGTAAGCGTTGATCATGTGAGCCAACCGCACGGGCCCCTGCGGCAGGTTGTCCAGCGGGGTGTCGGCAACATGGCGAACATAGCGGTCCAGGTCGGCGCGATCACTCGCGAGGGCCTCGAAGTCGACCTCGCCGCGCTCGTTCACGAAGCTGGCCAGCACACGCTGCCAGGCCGCCGCGGCCGCGGCCGCAGTCGGCGCCGCCACCGGCGGCGCCGGCACGCGCGTCGCGCAGCCTGCCAGCATGGTGAGTGCGAGGGCCAGCAACAGGCGGCGCCATGACAGTCTCATGCTGCTCTCCCCGCGCTGCCAGCAGGGCCCGTCGTGCGCTCGCGAAGGGCCAGCGCACGCGGCCGGCCCTTGAGCCATTTGATCGGAACGCTGATGGTGTCGGGCCCGGGCGCGCGCAAAGGCTGCCATTCGCCCGCCGAGGTTTTCAACGGTCGCAGCAGGAAGTCGTCACGCCGGGCGTTGTACGCGCACATGCTCAGCGGCCCGTCCTGGGTCATGGCCATGAACACGCAGGCGTCGATGCGTTCGGGGTCGAGCTGGCACGCGTCCATGAAGTTGTGCGTGAACAAGGTCAGCTTGTGCACCCGCCCGCCAGCGGCCAGCAGGTCGCGCTTCATGCGCCACGCCAGCGCAAGAACCCAGCGCAGGGTGGCCAGGGTCAACGCGGGCCGGGCCAGCGCCGCGCAGAACAGCG
>JANNKS010000186.1:0-1601 GCA_031396425.1 Rhizobacter sp.
CTGACCGGCCTTGCTGGCCGCCTCGCCAAAGTGGCAGGTGCCGCACCCCCCAGTCTGTCGGGTCGCATTGACAATGGCCTGGACGTTGGGGTTCGAGCCGTCCACGGTGCCGCCGAAAGCCGTCCCTGCGGGAAGGTTGACCGGCACGGCCTCGTTGATGTTGATGCGCGTGGTCCGGACCGGATCGTGGAACAGCATCTTGCCGAGAAAGCGCTTCGCCTCCGTGGTCTCGTAGCGGTACGGCTCCGCCGCCGGACCCGGCGGCACGGGGATGTCGGCATTCCTGGCAGGCACCCTCAGCTTGTCGATGCCACCGACCTGCTGGCCGATGAAGCTTCGCAGTCGCGAATGGCTTGCACCACGTTCGTTGCGATCGTCTTCGTCGGAGCCGGCAACAACCACCCCGCCCAGAAGCAGCGCGGTGCTGGCGATAGCGGCATTCAACACCCATTTTCGACCGGTTGAGCGGCTCCGCCACGAACCGGTTCCTGCCGGCCGTACCCCGCTGCGATTTTCCTGCTTGTCCATTTCGACTCCTGGTGAGTTTGAAGGTTGGTATCGATCTGCCTGCTTTGAGTCAGGGCATGTCTCGGGACTCCCGGGATGCGCCTGCAGACGTTCTCACGAGCGGTCAACCCACGACAGGACTACTCTGATGTAATCACTGGCCAGTCGTGTTCGACCAATGTCCATGCAAACAACACAGACGTCTTGATTCGGCTCGTCGCCCGATTGAGCCACGCGGTCCCCGACAGCGTCTTTCAAATACAACCGGTCTCGTTTTGCAGCGGCCGGCGGAATCCTGCAAATCAAACCAACGGAGACTGAAATTGGCATCCCGAATGGATAAGTCGTTGCGCGATGGCGCCGCCGAGCCAGGGATTGGACAAGGCGTTCAGGCCTACTCCACTGTTCTGCAAAGTGCGGGGGGCGAACAGGTCAAAGCGCTGATAGGTCTGGGGGGTGACCGTGTCGTATGCGCCGCGCTCTACGCTGCGCCCCCCTACGACTTGCGTGTGCCGGGCATGGAAGTGTCCCGACTGTCTTTGAACCTGACACCCGCGCGCGTCACCGGCGGCATCGAGGGTGAACGCCCACGCAGCTACGATGCCCATCGGTACTCACTCTTCATGGCGCCAGCGGGAGCCGAGATGCGCTGGCGCAAGGAGGCGTCAAGCCGGCACTTGACCCTCTACTTTCGTCCGGACTTGTTCGATGGCGATGAGGAGTCGGCCACACCTTTGGCACGACAAGCACTGCACAATCTGAGCTTACCGGGCTTGCGCCCGCTCGCCGATCAACTGGTCGACGAACTCAGACATGGCGGCCCCTACAACCCCGAAGCTGTTGACTGCCTGGCCCGCCTGTTGCTGATTCAGGTGTCTCGCCATCTCAGGAGAGCGCAAGATGGCACCAAGGCGCTCGGCACGTCGTCGATGAAACGCCTGAACGACTATGTGCTGGCACACCTGGGCGAACGAATCCAGGTCGCCGACTTGGCTCGTGAAGTGGGCATGTCGATCGACCGCTTCGCCTGGACATGTAAATTGCAAACAGGGAAATCACCACATCAATATGTACTGGCCTTGCGGCTTCAAAAG
>JANNKS010000155.1:0-3969 GCA_031396425.1 Rhizobacter sp.
GGCTGTTCGTGACCGTCAGCGTCACCGTGATATCCCCGACGGACAGACCATCGGTCTGGAGCAGAGGCCCGGCGCCTAGGCTGCCATACTGGGTCGACCAGGTGAAGCTCTCGGCGGCAAGTCCTTCGTCCTGGGCGTCCGTGGCGGCGGCCTCGAAGGTGACGAGCTGGTTCCACTGCACGCGCAGGCCATCGGACGGACTTGCGATCGCCACCACCGGCGGCTTCGTCGAGCTCGTGGTGCAGACGCGGGGCGCCGATCACGTTGATCAGATCATCGCGGCGATGACCGCACAAGGCTTCGCGATCACACGCGCGAACTGAGGATCCGGCCGCTTCGGGCCGACGGCCGGGCGCCGGGGCCGGCGCCGGCGGCGCAGACGGCGATGCAGGGGCCCGCGTCACACCCCGCTGGCTACAATCGTGTTGCGCCGGGTGCGGTTTCGCGCCGGGTTGTTCGCAACAGCGGCCCCATCGCGGTCGCGTCCTGCTGGCCCCTCTTCATTCACTCCTGGAAAGACTGCCATGCCTCTCGTCTCGATGCGCCAACTGCTCGACCATGCGGCCGAAAACGGCTACGGTATTCCTGCCTTCAACGTCAACAACCTCGAACAGGTGCAGGCGGTGATGACCGCTGCGGCCGAAGTCGGCGCCCCGGTCATTCTTCAGGCCAGCGCGGGTGCGCGCAAGTACGCCGGCGAGCCATTCATCAAGCACCTGATCCAGGCGGCGGTCGAGTCCTGGCCCGATGTACCGCTGGTCATGCACCAGGACCACGGCCAGAGCGCCGACGTGTGCGCCGGCGCCATCAAGCTCGGCTTCAGCTCGGTGATGATGGACGGCTCGCTGCAGGCCGACGGCAAGACGATCGCCAGCTACGACTACAACGTCGAAGTCACGCGCAAGGTCGTCGACATGGCGCACTTGCTGGGCGTGACGGTCGAAGGTGAACTCGGCTGCCTGGGGTCGCTGGAAACCATGAAAGGCGACAAGGAAGACGGCCACGGCACCGAAGCGACGATGACGATGGAGCAACTGCTCACCGACCCCGAGCAGGCCGCCGACTTCGTCAAGCGCACCCAGCTCGATGCGCTGGCGATTGCGATCGGCACCAGCCACGGCGCCTACAAGTTCAGCCGCAAACCCACCGGCGACATTCTGGCCATCGGCCGCATCAAGGAAATTCACAAGCGCATTCCCAACACGCACCTGGTGATGCACGGCAGCTCGAGCGTGCCGCAAGACCTGCTGGCTGAAATTCGCCAGTACGGCGGCAACATGAAAGAGACCTATGGCGTGCCGGTCGAAGAGATCCAGGAAGCCATCAAGCACGGCGTGCGCAAGATCAACATCGACACCGATGTCCGGCTCGCGATGACGGGTGCGATCCGCAAGTACCTGGTCCAGAACCCCGACAAGTTCGACCCACGCGACTACCTCAAACCGGCGCGCGAGGCCGCCAAAGGCATCTGCAAGCAGCGCTATCTGCAGTTCGGCTGCGAGGGCCAGGGCGCGAAGATCAAGGGCCAGAGCCTGGCCCAGGTCGCGAAGCGCTACGCGAACGGTGAACTGGCGCAGACGGTGGTCTGAGGCTCGGTCTGCTTCGCGTCAACACCCGGCTTCGGCCGGGTGTTTCGTTTCGGGGCCGCCGCGGCAAGTGGCCAGCTATCATGACGACGCTTCAGGTGCTCCGGCTGGGTCCGCCCAGCCGGAGTTGAACGGGAAGCAGGTGACGTTGCCAAGTCTGGCAATCAGGCCTGCGCTGCCCCCGCACCGGTAAGCAGGTGAAGGGCCATCACGAAGCCACTGCGGGGCTTGTTTCCGTGGGAAGGCGATGGCCTGCGATGTTTGCGCCCAGCATCGACCTGCGAGCCCGGATACCGGCCTGCGAGCAAGTGCGCCAGCGTGCCCAGCACGCCGGCATTTGCCACCAACGCAGCCTGCGGGGACGCTCGCTGCATGGAGTTGATTCAATGAACGCCGTTCCAAGTCGGTCTGCCGCGCTGTGCGCGCTGGGCCTGAGTTTCCTTTCCGTCTACTGCCGGGCCGCCGAAGCGCCGCAACTGCCCAGCGTGGTGGTCACCGCCACACGCACGGCGCAGCCACTGGCCAACGTGTTGTCCGATGTGCGCATCATCAACAGCGAAACGATCCGCGACGCAGGTGCGGTGACGCTCACCGAGTTGTTGCAGCTGCACGGCGGCGCCGAGATCGCCGCCAACGGCGGACCGGGGCAAAATTCGTCGGTGTTTCTGCGCGGCTCGAACGCCGGCCACGTCGTGCTGCTGGTCGATGGGGTTCGGCTCAACTCGGCCAGCGCGGGCCTGAACGCCTGGGAGAACATACCGCTCGCACAGATCGAGCGCATCGAGATCGTGCGCGGCGCGGCGAGTGGTCTGTATGGCGCCGACGCGATTGGCGGCGTGGTCCAGATCTTCACCCGCCAGGGTGAACGCACGCAGCTGCAGGCGGGCGCGGGCAGCTGGCGCACGCGCGAAGCGAATGTTGGACTGGGGCGGGTCTTCGGCCCAACCAGGCTGTCGGTGCAAGCCGGTTACCGCGAGTCGCAGGCCTTCTCGGCGACGAATCCGGCGAACGGGTTTTCGTTCAATGACGACCGTGACCCGTATCGCAACAAGAACCTCGGCCTCACCGTCGAGCACGAATGGGCCAGCGGGCAAAGTCTGATCGGGCGCGCGCTGAACAGCGAGGGCAACACGTCGTTCGACTGCGGGGCCGGTGCCGATGACGTGAACCGGCAACGCCTCGCCACGTACTCGCTCGAAAGCCGCAATCGACTCGCCGCCGAATGGCGCAGCAGCGTGCGCTTTGCTCGCGGTACCGACGACAGCGTGGGCACGGGAAACTGCGCTGCACGGTTCCGCACCGATCAGGACCAGTTCAGCTGGCAGAACGACGTCGATGCGCTCGGCGGGCAGATCGCCGCGGGCTCCGAATGGCGCCGCGAGAAAGTCAGTGGCGACACCGCCTTCACCCGAAGCTCGCGCACCATTGCGTCGGCCTTTGGCGGCTATTCGGCGACGCTGGGCTCGCACTTGCTGCAGGCAGCCCTGCGCATCGATGACAACTCGCAGTTCGGTGCGCGCAGCACCGGCAATGTCGGGTACGGCCTTCGCCTCACGCCGCAGTGGCGGCTGTCTGCGCGCATGGGCACCGCTTTCAAGACGCCGTCATTCAACGACCTTTACTTTCCGTTCACCGATTTCGGTGGCGGCTTCACCTTCTCCGGCAATCCGAGCCTGCGCCCCGAGCGCTCACGCTATGGCGAATTGGAGGCGACGCTGGACGCGGGCGCGCTGCGCGGCGCCTTGGTGTTGTTCCAGAACCAGGTGCGCGACCTGATCGCCGGTGATGCGAGCTTTTCCACCGTGATCAACGTGAACCGGGCGCGCCTGCGCGGCGCCACCCTGAACGCCTCGTTCGTCGAATCGGCGTGGAACGCACGCGCCGAGTTCACGCGCCAGGAGGCGATCGATGCCGATGCGGGGACTCGTTTGCCGCGGCGCGCCCGCCAGTACGGCAGCGCCAGCCTCGGCATCACCCCCGGTCCCTGGCGTGCCAGCGCCGAGCTGGTCGGCAGCGGTTCGCGCTTCGACAACGCGGCCAACAGCGTCGCATCGCGCATGGGTGGCTACACGTTGCTCAACGTCCAGGCTGCGCTGGCCGTCACGCCCGAGTTCACGCTGTCGGTGCGGCTGAACAACGCGACCGACAAGCCCTACGAACTCGCCCAGGGCTACAACACGCCCGGGCGCAACGTGTTCGTGGCGCTGGAGTACGCGCCCCGCTGACCTGCTGCGACACAGACCCAGCCACACGGCCGATGAAATACGCATTGCGCATCTGGGCTGTGCTGGCGCTGTTCAGCGCAGCGGCGCTGTGCCTGTCGTTGGCGCTGGGCAGCAGCAGCATCGCTCTTGCGGACGTCGTGCGGCTGCTGTTCCTGCCT
>JANNKS010000157.1:0-10440 GCA_031396425.1 Rhizobacter sp.
CGCAGGGCCACCTGCTCGTCGAGGGCGTGCCCGGCCTGGCGAAAACGCTCACGATCAAGACGCTGGCCGCAACCCTGCGGGGCAGCTTCAAGCGCATCCAGTTCACCCCCGACCTGGTGGGAACGCGAATCTACAGCCCGCGTACCGGTGACTTCAGCACCTCGCTCGGGCCGGTGTTCACGCACCTGCTGCTCGCCGATGAAATCAACCGCGCTCCGGCGAAGGTGCAAAGTGCGTTGCTCGAGGTGATGCAGGAGCGCCAGGTCACGATTGCCGGCGAAACGCACAAGGTGCCTGAACCCTTCCTGGTGATGGCGACGCAGAACCCGATCGAGACCGAAGGCACCTACCCGCTGCCCGAGGCGCAGGTGGACCGCTTCATGATGAAGGTGCTGGTCGACTACCCGAGTGAAGACGAGGAACTGGTGGTGGCGCAGCGCGTCACCGGCCCGGCCACCACGGTGAGCGCCGTGGCGAGCATGGCGCAGCTGGCCGAACTGCAGCACGAGTGCCGGCAGGTGTATGTGGACCCGTCGCTGATGCAGTACGCGGTCAAGATCGTGAGCGCCACGCGGCGCCCTGATCGCTACGGTTTGGGCGACCTGGCCAAATACATCACCTACGGCGCGAGCCCGCGCGCCACGATCGGCCTGATCGAAGGCGCCCGGGCACTGGCGTTCATGCGCGGACGCAACTACGCTTTGCCCGAAGACATGACCGGCCTGATCGCCGACGTGCTGCGCCACCGGCTGGTGCTGTCGTACGAAGCGCTCGCCGACGGGCTGAATGCCGAGCACATCATCGAGCGGGTACAGAAGAAGATTCCGGTGCCCGACAAACCCCTCGCACCGCCGTCGCCTGGATCGACGCATGTCGACGCCGCCAGTCGCTGACCGCCGCAGCGGCGACACCCTGCCGCTGTGGCGTGACGTGCCGCCGCCAGCGCAAACGCAGGCAGCGGGTTCGGTCGCGGCCCTCGCTTCGACCACCGGGTCGGCGGCGAACGCCGAAGCGCTGCTGAAGCGACTCGAGTGGACCGTGCTGCGGCGCCTGGACGGCGTGCTGCAGGGCGACTACCGCACCCTGTGGCGCGGCGCCGGCCTGGACCTGGCCGATCTGCGCGAATACCAGCATCACGACGATGTGCGCCACATCGACTGGAATGTCACGGCGCGCCTGCAAACCCCCTATGTGCGCCAGTTCACCGAAGACCGCGAGCTCGCGGCTTGGTTCCTGGTCGACCTGAGCGGCAGCGTCGATTTCGGCTCCGACCAGACGACCAAGCGCAACGTCGCGCGCGAATTCGTCGGCGTGCTCGCGCGCCTGCTCACGCGCCACGGCAACCGCGTCGGTGCGCTGCTGTACGGCACCCAGGTGGATGCGGTGATTCCCGTGCGAGGTGGGCGCACCCAGGTGCTGCACCTGCTGCAACGCATGGCGCAGCGCCCCGAACAGACCGCCCACGGTGCGACCCAGCTGCGCGACCTGCTGATTGCCGGGCAGCGCGTGATCAAACGGCGCAGCACCGTGTTCATCGTCTCCGATTTCATCAGCGCACCGGGTTGGGAACTCGCGCTGGCGCAACTCTCGCAGCGCCACGAAGTCACCGCCGTACGCCTGTACGACCCCCTCGAGATGGACCTGCCCGACCTGGGGCTGGTGACGATGCACGACGCAGAATCCGGCGAACAACTGGTGGTGGACACGCATGACGCCGGGTTTCGCACCCGCTTCGCCGCGCTGGCCGACGAGCGCGAGGCGGGCCTGCGCGACATGCTGGCTCGCGCTGGCGTGGACACGCTTGAACTCGCCACCGACGACGACCTGCTCGACGCCATTCTCCGGTTTGCCGACATGCGCCGGCAGCGCAGCCGCCTGAGCAGCGGCGCCGGTGCACCCGACCCCTCGCGCGCACGGAGGACTGCCGCATCATGAATTCCACGCCGTGGCTGAATTTCCTCTGGCCCGAGATGCTCTGGGCCCTGCTTGCCGTGCCCATCCTGGTGGCGGGCTACATCTGGCTGCTCAGGCGGCGCAAGAAAACCGCATTGCGCTACGCCAACCTGGGTCTGGTGAAACAGGCCATGGTCAAGTCGAGCGCATGGCGCCGCCATGTGCCACCGGCGATGATGCTGTTGGCCACGATCGCGCTGCTGTTCGCAGCGGCACGGCCGGCGGCGGTGATCACGCTGCCCTCGGCGCAAAAGACCGTGGTGCTCGCCATCGACGTGTCGGGCAGCATGCGCGCGACCGATGTGAAACCGAACCGCATCACCGCGGCGCAGGACGCAGCCAAAACCTTCGTTGCCGAACTGCCGCGCAGCGTGCGCGTGGCGGTCGTGTCGTTTGCCGGCACGGCGGCAGTGGTGCAGGCCCCCACACTCAGCCGCGACGACGTCTACGCCGCGATCGACCGCTTCCAGCTGCAACGCGGCACCGCCACGGGCAGCGGCATCGTGTTGTCGCTCGCGACCATCTTCCCCGACGCCGGCATCGACCTGTCGCAGATCACCGGCGCGCGCAACATGCCCGCCGATCCGGGGGCGAAACCCAAGCCCGACTTCACGCCGGTCGAGCCCGGATCCTACCCGTCGGCAGCGATCATCATGCTCACCGACGGCCAGCGCACCACCGGCCCCGACCCGCTCGACGCGGCGAAGATGGCCTCGGAGCGCGGCGTGCGCGTCTACACCGTCGGGATCGGCACCAAGGAAGGTGAGACGATCGGCTTCGAAGGCTGGTCGATGCGCGTCCGCCTGGACGAAGACACGCTGAAGAACATCGCCGACCGCACCCGCGCCGACTATTTCTACGCCGGCACCGCCGAAGACCTGAAGAAGGTCTATCAGTCGCTGAGCACGCGCCTGGTGGTGGAGAAGAAGGAAACCGAAATCAGCGCCCTGTTCGCGCTGCTCGGCGCGTTGCTGATGGTCAGCGCCGCCGCCCTGTCGGTGTGGTGGTTCGGGCGCGCGGCGTAGATGGCGGCACGCCGGGCGCCGCACGCAGGCGCGCATGCGAAAATCCGCCGCTCCCGCCGTAGTTCAATGGATAGAACGAGCGCCTCCTAAGCGCTAGATGTGGGTTCGATTCCCGCCGGGGGGGCCAGACACGAAGCCCAGGCCGGCCCAGAAATACCAAAGGCCCCAGGAAAATCAAGCTCCTGGGGCCTTTTTCATTCCTGACCGTCGCCCAGCCTGCAAATCGGGCATCGATGGGCACGAATCAAGGAGAACGGCATGAATGGCACAACGGGCCCAGCACTTTCGGGCCTGGTAAACATGACCTGCTCGAACACCTGCGTCAGGCGCCGATCAAAGGAATGGCGCGGCACAGAGAACGACCGCAATCTGAAAGGCTTCAGCGATTGAGGTTCTCAGACCTGCCAGTGCGAATACTCGCCGCTGAGTTCGCCGACGCACAGACACGCTTGGTGGTTGGCGTACGCTAGCTTCTCGGGCCAGCTCGGCCCTCGGCTTGTCAGTCACAGAAGGGACATCCTATGAAACGTTCAGCATGTGCATTGGCTCTGGCGACACTCGCGGTTTCGGCGTCTGCAGTGACTCTGGTGGCCACTCCGGCGGCCGGTTCCATCAGCGCCAATCCCGGCGCCTCGTTCAATCCGCCGACGATCGCGGGTTTTACTGCAGCGAATGGGTTCATTGGAACGCTCGAAGTCGTCGGTGGCTTGGCCGACGTGGTCTATACGTTTCTTGGCAAGGAGGCGGCATTTTCCAACTCGTTCGTTGACGCTGGCGGCTCTCCGGGTTCGATCGCCGACACGGCGTCGATCCTGACCGCAGCCACACAGTTTGGCGTCACCGGATTGCTGGACTTCGGTTTCCAGACCCGTGGTACGACGACTGTCACGAACGGCTCCGCGGGCAACGCGGAACCAACTTTCGGCATCTTCGCTGGTCAGGGCAGCGGCTACCAGTACATCCTTGGGTACAACGACGCTGGTGCGAACAGCGACGGCGACTATGACGACATGGTCATCGGCGTCAATGTCACCGCAGCGATACCTGAGCCCGAAACCTATGCACTCCTCTTGGCGGGCCTGGGTGCGGTGGCGTTCGTCGTTCGCCGGCGCAGGGTGAAGCGCTAGTCGCCGGGAGCGTGTGCCTCTGCGCGCCGCGGAAGGGTCGCGACCACGGACGACGTTAGGCGCAAACCGATGCAGGCCAGGACAGGCCAATGAACCGTCCGCCTAGGACGTGCTCAACGCCGCATCGCCCTTGACAACAGCATCACCGGCAACAGCCCCACGAGCACGATCGCCAATGACGGCAGGGCCGCCTCGCCGAGCCGCTCGTCGCGTGCAAGTTGGTAGGCCAAGACCGCCAGCGTGTCGCTGTTGAAAGGTCGCAGAATCAGGGTGGCGGGCAGCTCCTTCATCACGTCGACGAACACCAGCAGCAGGGCTGCCAACGCGGCACGTTTGAGCAGTGGCGCGTGCAGCTGGGTCAAGAGCCGCCAGCGCGACACACCGAGCATGCGCGCGGTTTCGTCGATCGCTGCCGGAATGCGTGCATAGCCGGCTTCGAGCGACTGCAGTGCGACCGATGAAAAGCGCACCTGATAGGCGTACAGCACCCCGAACAGCGTGCCGGTGACGATCGCGCTGATGTGCCATTGCGGCGCCAAACGCTGCAACCCGGCGAGCGGCAACAGGATGCCCACAGCGATCACCGCACCGGGCACCGCGTAGCCCAGGGACACGATGTCGACCGCCCAGCGCAGCGGCCGCCCGGGGCGAGTGCGCAGCGTGAAGGCGAGCGTGGCCGCGACCAGCGTGGCGAGCACCGCGGCCAGCGCCGCGAGCTTGAAGCTGACCCACGCGGATTGGGCAAAGCGCTCGAGCGGAATGTTCAGCTCGGTGCCGTTCAGTTCCTGCACCATCAGGCGCAGCAGCACCAGCACCGGCAGTGCAAAGCCAAGCAGGATCGGCAGGCCGCACGCGGCCACCGCGAGCGCCGCACGCGCGCCGCGCAGCGGCAAGGGCCGCGCCTCGCTGCCCGTGTTTGCCATGCCGCGTGAACTGGCATAGCGGGCGCCTTTGCGCGCGCGCCGTTCCAGAACGATCAACACCGCCACCACCGCCAGCAGGAGCGACGCCAACTGGGCGGCAGCAGCGCGGTCATCCATCACCAGCCAGGCCTTGTAGATGCCGGTCGTGAAGGTCTGCAGGCCGAAATACGACCCCACGCCGTAGTCGGCGAGGGTTTCCATCAGCGCCAGTGCAACGCCCGCGGCAACCGCCGGGCGGGCCAGCGGCAAAGCCACCTCGCGCACCCGCCGCCCGGTGCCGGCACCGAGCATGCGCGCCGCTTCCATCAGCTGCACGCCGCGTTCGCTCAGCGCGGCGCGCGTCAGCAGGTAAACGTACGGATAGAGACAAAGAATGAACAGGCCCGCCGCGCCCCACAGGCTGCGCACATCAGGCCAGAGTGCGCCGCTCGCTCCGGTGGCGCTGCGCAATGCTACCTGCAGCACGCCGCTGTATTGCAGGGCGTCGGTGGTGGCATAGGCCAGCACGTAGGCCGGCATCGCCAAAGGAAGCAGCAAGGCCGATTCGAAACTGCGACGCAGGGGAAATTCGAACAAGGTGACCAGCACCGCCGTTCCGCCACCGACCACCGCAACGCCGAGCGCCACCGACACGGCCAGCAGCAGCGAATTGACTGCATAGCCGGGCAGCACGGTGCCCCATTGGTGACGCAGCGAGTCCAGTCCGTGGGCGTCGAGTGTCAGCCAGGAGCCCAGCACCACCAGCACCGGAACGGCCAGAAACAGACAGACAAGGGTCAGCAGGCGCGACATGACGGCTGGGCAAGGAGGGCATTCAGTCAGTCGCCGGCGGCGGCTCTGCCCCGCCTCACCGGCAACCTTGGCGCGAATGCGAACGATTGTGATTTGTGATCGAGGTTCTATCATAGGCGCATGTTTTTGCAGCTTGAACAGGTCGCGGTCCACTATGGTGGTTCTGCGGCGCACCCCGCGGTGAAAGCGGTGTCGCTGGCGCTTTCGCGCGGCCAGATCGGCGTGCTGATCGGCCCGTCCGGGTGCGGCAAGACCTCGCTGCTGCGTGCCGTGGCCGGCCTGGAGCCGCTGCAGGCCGGACGGGTGCGGATCGAATCCGGCGTGCTCAGCGACGCGCAGGCGAATCTGCACACCCCGCCCGAGGCGCGCCGCATCGGCATGGTGTTTCAGGACTACGCCTTGTTCCCGCACCTCAGCGTGGCCGACAACGTGGCGTTCGGCATTGCCGACCTCAACGCCGCACAGCGCCGCTCACGAACCCTGGAGGTGCTTGACCTGGTGGGCCTGGGCCACGCCGGCAAGCGCGCACCGCATGAGCTCTCGGGCGGCCAGCAGCAACGCGTGGCGCTGGCGCGAGCGCTTGCACCGCAACCTCGCCTGCTGCTGCTGGACGAACCGTTTTCCAGCCTCGACGTCGACCTGCGCGAGCGCCTGGCACAGGAAGTGCGCGGCATCCTCAAGTCGCTGCAGATCACCGCGCTGTTTGTTACACACGACCAGTTCGAGGCCTTTGCCATCGGCGACCGGATCGGTGTGATGAACAAGGGCGTGCTCGAACAATGGGATGACGCCTACAGCCTGTACCACCGGCCGGCGACGCGGTTCGTCGCCGACTTCATCGGCCACGGCGTGTTCACGCCGGCACGAATCGTTGCGACTGCCGCGGGCACTGTCGTGCGCACGCCGCTGGGAGATCTGAGCGACATCCTCGAGTGCCCCTTGCCCGAGGCCTACGAGGACGGTTTTTGCGAAGTGCTGCTGCGCGCCGACGACATCGTGCACGACGACAGCGCGCCGGTGAAAGCCTGCATCGAGCGCAAGGCCTTTCGCGGCTCGGAGTTTCTCTACACGTTGCGCCTGGCCAGCGGCGAGCAGGTGCTGGCCCATGTGCCGTCGCACCACGACCACCATGTGGGCGAATGGATCGGCATCCGCGCCCAGGTCGACCACGTCGTCACCTTCGCTCGAACCCCCTAGGACAGCGAGCCATCCCCGAGTTGTGGGGCGATTCGGGCCAAAGCCTGCAACGCCGTGCAACTTTCACTGGTGGCTGACGCTCGAAATCGAGGGTCAGGAATATACTGACCGTCAGCAGGCAGGGCGTTGGCTCGCAGAGCGAAAGCACAGGGGGTTGTTGATGGGCAGGAAACTCAAGGTCGCAGGGTGGGTTGCACTGGGCGCGGTCGCCGGGGCATTGGCCACCATGCAGTTGCAGGCAATCGCCCGCAGCAGTTCCGTGGCCCAGTTGCCACTCGAAGAACTTCAGCAACTCGCCGCCGTGTTCGGCATGGTCAAGAGCGACTACGTTGAACCGGTCGACGAAAAGAAGCTCATCACCGATGCGATCGGCGGCATGGTCTCCGGCCTGGACCCGCATTCGCAATATTTCGACAAGAAGACATTCAAGGAATTCCGCGAAGGCACGACCGGGCGGTTTGTCGGCGTGGGCATCGAAATCGGCATGGAAGACGGCCTGGTCAAGGTCGTCACGCCGATCGAGGGCTCGCCCGCGTTCCGTGCCGGCCTGAAGAGCGGCGACCTGATCACGAAGATCGACGACACCGTGGTCAAGGGCCTGACGATGGACCAGGCCGTCAAGCGCATGCGCGGCGAACCCAACACGAAGGTGGTGCTCACGCTGTTCCGCAAGAGCGAGAGCCGCAGTTTCCCGGTGACCATCGTGCGCGAGGAAATCCGCACCCAGAGCGTGCGCTCGAAGGTGATTGAACCAGGGTACGCCTGGCTGCGCGTAAGCCAGTTCCAGGACCGCACCGTCGACGACTTCGTGCGCAAGCTCGAAGAAATCTACAAGCAGGAACCGAATCTGAAGGGCCTGGTGCTGGATCTGCGCAACGACCCGGGCGGCCTGCTCGAAGCGTCGGTGGCCATTTCCGCAGCCTTCCTGCCCAGCGATGCAGTCGTGGTGTCCACGAACGGCCAGATCTCCGATTCGAAAGCCGTCTTCAAGGCGTCACCCGAGTTCTACGTGCGCCGCGGCGGCAACGACCCATTGCGCAAACTGCCCGAAGCAGTGAAGAAGGTGCCGCTGATCGTGCTCGTCAACGAAGGCTCGGCCTCGGCGAGCGAAATCGTCGCCGGCGCGCTGCAAGACCACAAACGCGCCACCATCATGGGCGCGCAGACCTTCGGCAAGGGCTCGGTGCAGACGGTTCGCCAGCTTTCGCCCGAAACCGCGCTCAAGATCACCACCGCGCGCTACTTCACGCCCAGCGGCGCGTCGATCCAGGCCAAGGGCATCGTGCCCGACGTGATGCTCGACGAAACCTCGGAAGGCAATCTGTTCGCCTCGCTGCGCGTGCGCGAAGCTGACCTGGAAAAACATCTGCAAAGCGGCCAGGGCGCCGAGCAGAAGGACGAGGCGCGCGAAAAGGCACGCGAGGAAGCGCGCAAGAAGCTCGAAGACGACAACGCCAAACGCGCCGCGGCGCCGCCCAAACCGCTGCCCGAGTTCGGCAGCCCGGAAGACTTCCAGTTGGTTCAAGCGCTGAACCGGTTCAAGGGCAAACCGGTCCTCGTGAGCAAGACCGCGATCGAACGCAAGGCCGAGGCGTCCACCAACTGAGCGGCTTCAACCCCTCCCCAGCAGCGCCCGTGCCCGTCACGGGCGTTGCGCTTCCTGGGCTTCGCGCATGAACGACGACCAGTTGCTGCGCTACTCGCGCCACATCCTCCTCAACGAAATCGGCGTCGAAGGTCAGCAACGCCTGCTGGCCAGCCATGCGCTGGTGATCGGCGCCGGCGGCCTGGGTTCACCGGTCGCGCTGTACCTGGGCACGGCCGGCGTCGGCCACATCACGATCGTCGACCACGACACGGTGGACGTGACCAACCTGCAACGGCAGATCGCCCACAACCTGGCGCGGGTCGGCCAGCCCAAGGCAAGCTCGGCGGCGCAGACGATCCATGCCATCAATCCTGAAGTGCAGGTCACTGCCGTGCAGGAGCGTGCCGACGCGGCGCGCCTGGGTGAGTTGCTGGCGGGCGTCGACGTGGTGCTCGACTGCAGCGACAACTTCGCGACCCGGCACGCCGTCAACGCGGCCTGCGTGGCGCAGCGCGTGCCGCTGGTGTCGGGTGCGGCGATCGGCTTCGACGGCCAGGTTTCGGTGTACGACACCCGTCTTGACGCGCATCCCTGCTACGCCTGCATCTTCTCCCCCGAATCGACCTTCGAAGAAACCCGCTGCGCGACGATGGGCGTGTTCGCGCCTTTGGTGGGCATCATCGGCACGATGCAGGCCGCCGAAGCACTGAAGCTGCTCGCCGGCATCGGCACTTCGCTGGCGGGGCGGTTGCAGATGCTCGACGCGCGCAACATGGAATGGACCGAGATCCGCATGCCGCGCAACCCGGCGTGCAGCGTCTGCGGCGCCCGGCCGAACCACCACATGCCTTAAGCTGCACCCATGGACAAACGCACCGAGCTGACGGCTCGCAACTTCCCCACCGCGCTGGAGGAAGCCGAGTCCGCCAAGGCGCCTTCGCGCTACGACGGCCCCGAAAGCGCCTACCGCCTGGCGTTCACCGACAACGAATTCCTGCTGCGCGAAGAGTTGCGCCCGGTGCGCATGCAGCTCGAGCTGCTCAAGCCGGAGATGGTTCAGGCGGCGCACGACATCAAGTCGACGATCGTGATCTTCGGCAGCGCCCGCATCACGCCGCCCGACGTGGCTGCGCGCGAACTCGCCGCAGCCCAGGCCGCTGGCGACCCCACGGCGGTGAGCCGCGCCGAGATCAGAATGCACATGTCGCGCTACTACGATGAAGCGCAACGTTTTGCGGCCATCGTCACCACGCGTTCGCGCGAGCACGAGACACCGATCTACGTGGTCACCGGCGGCGGCCCGGGCATCATGGAAGCGGGCAACCGAGGCGCCTTCGATGTGGGGGGCAAGAGCATCGGCTTGAACATCGTGCTGCCGCACGAGCAGATGCCCAATGAGTACATCACGCCCGAGCTGTGCTTCCAGTTCCACTACTTCGCGCTGCGCAAGATGCACTTCCTGATGCGCAGCATCGCGTAGGTATGCTTTCCGGGCGGCTTCGGCACACTCGATGAACTGTTCGAGACGATCACCCTCATCCAGACCGGCAAGTGCCGGCGCCGCCCCATCCTGCTGTTCGGCCGCGACTTCTGGACCCGTCTGATCAATTTCGACCTGCTGATCGAAACCGGCATGATCAGCCCCGAAGACGTGGGCCTGTTCCACTTCGTCGAAAGCGCCGAGGAAGCGTGGAGCCATCTCGAATCCGAGTACGGTTTCGACCTGCCGCAAACCCAGACCGGCGAGTTCGCCGTCGACATATGAACCCTGTCGCCGCAACAACGCCTTTGCGGGCCGAGCGCCGGGCCGCCATCGGCCAGAGGCCGATGGCCTT
>JANNKS010000209.1:0-2107 GCA_031396425.1 Rhizobacter sp.
GCGGCTTGACTTCATCGGCACGCTTCTGGCGGGCCGATGCGGCGGCCTTGCGTTCATCGCGTCGTTGCCCGGGGGCTGCCGGCTCTGTCGATTGCCGCGCTGTTTTCGCGGGCTCGCTGGCCTGGCGCGCCGATTCGCGCGACTGCTCGAGCAGCCACTTCTGGTAGTCGTCCAGGTCGCCATCGAATGGCTTCACCACACCGTCGGTGACGAGCCAGAACTCGTCGCAGACCTCGCGCAGCAGCGCACGGTCGTGGCTGACGAGCATCACGGTGCCTTCGAATTCGTTCAGCGCCATGCTCAGTGCTTCGCGGGTCGTCAGGTCCAGATGGTTGGTCGGTTCGTCCAGCAGCAGCAGGTTGGGCCGTTGCCAGACCAGCATCGCCAGCACGAGACGCGCCTTTTCGCCCCCCGACAAGGTGCCTACGGCCTGCGTGACCATGTCACCGACGAAGCGGAACGACCCCAGGTAGTCGCGCAACTCCTGTTCGCGCCCGGGCGGGCCGACGTCGCGCGCCAGCCGCACCATGTGCATCAGCGCGCCGTCGTCGAGCGACAGCACGTCGAGTTCCTGCTGCGCGAAATAGCCGATCGTCAGGCCCTTGCCTTCCGTGATGGTTCCGGCCAGCGCCGGCAACACGCGCGCGATCGTCTTCACCAGCGTCGACTTGCCGCGGCCGTTCGCGCCGAGGATGCCGATGCGCTGGCCCGCCAGCACCGAGCGGTTGATGCCGTGCACGATGATCTTGTCACCGCCGGCCTCGGGGGCATTCCTGTAGCCGCAAGCCACGCCTTCGAACGCAAGCATCGGGTTGGGCAGGTTGGCCGGTTCGCGGAACTCGAACTGGAAGTCGCCGCTCGTGAGCACCGGCGCGATGCGCTCCATGCGCGCCAGCGCCTTGACCCGGCTCTGCGCCTGTTTCGCCTTCGTTGCCTTGGCCTTGAAGCGGTCGATGAACTTCTGCAGGTGGGCGATGCGTTCCTGCTGCTTCGCAAAGTTCGCCTGCTGCTGCAGCGCGCGTTCCGAGCGCATTTCCTCGAACGCGGTGTAGTTGCCGCTGTAGCGCGTCAACTGCGCTTCGTCCAGATGCAGCGTGGTGCGTGTGATGGCGTCAAGGAACTCGCGGTCGTGGCTGATCACGATCATCGTGCCGGCGTAGCGCAGCAACCAGGCTTCGAGCCAGACCAGCGCGTCCAGGTCGAGGTGGTTGGTCGGCTCGTCGAGCAGCATCAGGTCGGCAGGGCACATCAGCGCGCGCGCGAGCTGAAGGCGCATGCGCCAGCCGCCCGAAAAACTGTTCACGGCGGCATCGAGTTCATCCGTCTTGAAGCCCAGCCCGAGCAGCATGGCCTGGGCGCGCGCGCGGGCGTCGAAGCCGCCGGCTTCGTCGATCGCCTGGTGCGCATGCGCCATCGCCTCGCCGTCGTCGGCGGCTTCGGCGGCAGCCAGTTCGGCGTGCGCCTGCATCAGGCGACTGTCGCCTTGCAGCACGAATTCAGTCGCCGGCTCGTCGGTTTCCGGCATGTCCTGCGCCACTTCGGCCAGGCGCCAGCGCGGCGGCCATTCCACCGAGCCGGCGTCGGCATGCAGCCGGCCGGTCAGGAGCGAGAACAGCGATGATTTGCCCGCGCCGTTGCGCCCGACCAGACCGACCTTTTCGCCCGGTTGCAGCGTCACGCTGGCGCGCTCCAGCACCACCTTGACGCCGCGGCGCAGCGTCACTTCACGCAGCACGATCATCGTGGGCCCCAGCGCTGCAGGCTGTCACGGGTGACGAGCAGCACCTGGTCGTGGCCGCCGCTGGTCTCCAGCCAGGCGACCTCGAGCCGGGGGAAAGCACTCTCGAAGTGGCGACGCTCATGGCCGATCTCGAGCAACAGCACGGCGTTGTCGGTCATGTGACGGGCCGCGTCGCGGATGATGATGCGCACCAGGTCCATGCCGTCGGTGCCACCGGCGAGCGCCAGGGCGGGTTCGGCGCGGTACTCGACTGGCAGGGCCTGCATGCTGGTGCTGTTCACGTACGGCGGGTTGCAGATGATCAGGTCGTACGGTCCGCGCACGGCACTGAGCAGGTCGGATTCCAGCAGAGTGATGCGTTGCGCC
>JANNKS010000212.1:0-6406 GCA_031396425.1 Rhizobacter sp.
AAGGCCAGCGGCCCGAATCATGTGCTGCCGACCAAGGGCGCGGCGCGCTACTCGGGCGGCCTGTCGGTGCACAAGTTCATGAAGACCCTCACCTGGCAGCGCATGACGCGCGAGGCGGCACGCGACATCGGCGAGGTCACCGCGCGCATCTCGCGCTTGGAAGGCATGGAGGCGCATGCGCGCACGGCTGACGACCGCCTGGCGAAGTACTTCCCCGATCAGAAGTTCGAGCGCGGCGAGCCTGTCAGCGTATGAGCCGTCTGGCGCCGCTGTTCGACCTGCGTGGCAAACGCGCGCTGGTGAGCGGCGGCAACTCCGGCATTGGCGCGGCGATGGCACGCGCCCTCGGCCTGGCCGGGGCACGTGTGATGCTCGTCGCGCGGCGCGAGGCCGAGCTGCGGGCGGCGGCGCAGCAGCTGCGCGATGAGGGCATCGAGGCCGACACGCTGAGTGCGGATCTCGCCGACGTGGCAGCGCTGCGCGCTGCGGCGAAATCTGCCGGCGACATCGACATCCTCGTCAACGCGGCCGGCGTCAACCTGCGCCAGCCGTTCGCCGAGGTCACGCCCGAAGCCTGGCAGACGCAGCTCGCGCTACACCTGGGCACGCCGTTTTTCCTGACGCAGGCTCTGGCGCCCGGCATGGCCGCGCGACGCTGGGGCCGAATCATCAATATCGCGTCGCTGCAGAGCTGGCGCGCCTTCGCCCACAGTGCACCCTATGGCGCCGGCAAGGGCGGCATCGTGCAACTCACGCGCGCGATCGCGCAGGAATGGGGCCCCAAGGGCATCACCTGCAATGCGATCGGCCCGGGATTCTTTCCGACCGCGCTCACGGCTCCGGTGTTCGCCGATCCGGCGCTGGCCGACAAACATGCGCAGCAGACCTGCGTCGGCCGCAACGGCGAACTCGCCGACCTGCACGGCGCCACGGTCTTCCTGGCCAGCAAAGCCAGCAACTACATCACCGGCCAGACCCTGATGGTCGACGGTGGCTACACCGCAAAGTGAGAGTTCGATGAAAGCGCTCGTTTACACCCAACCCAACGAAGTGCAACTGCAGGACCGGCCGCGGCCCGGGCTGTCGCCCGGCGAAGTGGTGCTGCAGATCGAGGCCGTGGGCATCTGCGGCTCGGACATGCATGCCTGGCACGGGCACGATCCGCGACGCAAGCCGGGCCTCGTGCTCGGCCACGAGTTCGTCGGTGCCATCGTCGAATCCGCTGCGCCCGGCTTCGAGCGCGGCACGCGCTTCACCGGCAACCCGCTGATCACCTGCGGTACCTGCGAGTACTGCGTGCAGGGCCGCAACAACCTGTGCGCCAACCGCACGATGGTGGGCATGACGCGGCCCGGCGCCTTTGCCGAGTTCATGAGCATCCCGGCGGCGTCGCTGATTGCGATGCCGCAGGACATGACCGCATTGTCGGCCGCGCTCACCGAGCCGGCAGCAACCGCGTGGCATGCGATCAACCTGTCGATGCGCGCGCTGCAGCGCCCGCTGCACGAGTGCAGGGTGCTGGTGATCGGTGGCGGTGCCATCGGCATGCTGGCGGGCCTGCTGCTCATGCGGCTCGGTGTCGATCGCTTGACCATGACCGAACTGAATGCCTTGCGACGCGACGCGATCGCGCGTCACATCGGTTGCGAAGTGATCGATCCGCGCGCGCAGCCGATCGCCGGGGCCGCGTTCGACTACGTGATCGACGCGGTCGGCGCCAAGGCAACGCGCCAGCAGGCATTCGCAGCCGTCAAGCCCGGTGGCGCGATCATGCACATCGGCTTACAGGACTGGGCCAGTGAGATCGACATGCGCAAGCTCACGTTGGCGGAGATCACGCTGCAAGGCACCTACACCTACACCACCGCCGACCTGCGCGCCACCGTCGATGCCTTGTACCGCGGCGTCTTCGGCGACTTGGCATGGGTCGAGCAGCGGCGCCTGGACGACGGTGCACAAGCATTCGTCGATCTCGACCAGGGCCGCAGTGCCGCGGCGAAGATCGTGCTCAGGCCCTGAGCGTGACGCGATCCGGAACGTCGCAGGGTGTACCGCAATCAGTTCCCTGCTGACACAACGCTGTCAGCAGACCCCTGGCAGCATGAGCACTCCATCAACTCACCGGAGCTCCTCATGGCCAAGACAGCCCGCAATGCCATCAATTGGTTCGAACTGCCCGCGCGCGACATTGACCGCGCGCAGACCTTCTACGAAAAACTGCTCGGGTCGCCGCTGCGCCGCGAAGCGATGGGTGAAAAGACGCTGGCCGTATTCGCCTATGACGACCAGGCTGTAGGCGGCTGCCTGATGTCCGGTACCGGCGCGCCCGAGCCCAGCACGTCGGGCGCGCTGGTGTACCTGAATGCCGGGTCATCGCTAGACACCGTGTTGGCGCGCGTCGCCGGCGCAGGTGGGCGCGTCACGACCCCCAAGGTGCAGCTCCCAGAGGGCATGGGCTGCTTTGCGCACATCACCGATTCCGAGGGCAACCGTGTCGGCCTGCACGCGTTGGCCTGACCGCTGCGCCATCAGATCGCGCGTCGTCTGAGGCGATTCGATGCGCAGAGCCGAGCGCCTGTTCCAACTCGTCCAGCTGATCCGTGGGCGGCGCCTGTCGACCGCACTGTTCGTGGCCGAACGGCTGCAGGTGTCGGCACGCACCGTGTACCGCGATGTCGCCGATCTGCAGGCCCAAGGCGTGCCTATCGAGGGCGAGGCGGGCGTGGGCTACCGCATGCGCAGCGGCTTCGACTTGCCGCCGCTGATGTTCACAAGCCGTGAAGCACAGGCGCTGGTGGCGGCGGTGCGCATCGCCCAGCCGCACCTGGACGCCGCGCTGGCCGCGCAAGCCGAGGCGGCACTGAGCAAGATCCTCGCGGTGCTGCCCGCTGCGGCACGGGCCGCCGCCGAGAGCCTCGCCATCTACGCACCTGAGGCGGAGTTCGACCCCGCCACGCGGGCTCGGCTCGAAACGCTGCGCCTGGCGATCGAAGCCCGCAATCGGCTGCGTTTTCGCTACGTCGATTTGCAGGCGCGGCACAGCGAGCGCGCGGTGCGGCCGCTCGGCTGCTTCTACTGGGGCGCAGTCTGGACACTCGCCGCGTGGTGCGAAACGCGCGGCGCGTTTCGCAGCTTCCGCATTGATCGCATCGACGACCTGCAGGTGCTGGCCAGCGTCTTTCGCGACGAACCCGGCAAGACGCTCGCCGACCTGTTCCGCGCCATCGAATCCGAGTCGAAACGACCCGCGCCCGAGCGGCCCGCTGCACAGCCCTGATCGACTACGGCCCCACCGGTCGGGCCGAGCCGATGCAACGCGCCAAAGGCGGCGGCGCCGGGCAGAGGGCTGAAAGCTCGGATCAAATTTGTAGTTGTTATTTCAGATCATGTAGCGTATGCTACTTCCCATGTGGGCTCTTCTGCTCGTCACCCTGCCAACCCAGCCGAATGCCGTGCGGCTGCGCATCTGGCGTTCGCTCAAGACCCTGGGTTGCGCTGCATTGCGCGACGGGGCGTACCTGTTGCCCAGCGAACACGTCGGCCAGCTCGACGTGCTTGCCACCGAAGTGCGCGAGCACGACGGCAGCGCCTCGGTGCTGGCGTTGGCGCCGCGCGACGCCATGCAGCAGGCGGAAGTCCTGGCGCTGTTTGATCGCGGCGAGGCGTATGCCGAGTGGCGCACCACCGCTTCGGCGCTGCAACTTGAACTCGACAGTCTCTCCGAAACCGATGCGCGACGCCGCCAGCGCGGCGTGACGGAGGCCCTGCAGGCGCTGCGCCGCATCGACTACTACCCAGGCGCAGCGGCCGAACAGGCCGAACGCGACTTGCTGGCGCTGCGCAGCGCATTCGATGCCCGCTTTTCGAAGGGCGAGCCGTCGGCCCGCGTCGACACCAACATCGAACGGCTGGACCGCGCCAAATTCCAGGGCAAACGCTGGGCGACGCGCGAGCGACC
The DNA here is from genome assembly GCA_031396425.1 of Rhizobacter sp. Lineage (GTDB taxonomy): Bacteria > Pseudomonadota > Gammaproteobacteria > Burkholderiales > Burkholderiaceae_C > JAEMQF01. The sequence continues at coordinate 3,959 of JANNKS010000212.1, forward strand.
GTGGGTCGATCGGCTCGCGTGCGCCTGGCTGATCCGGCGCTTCATTGATCCACAGGCCTCGTTCGTCTGGTTACCCGATAGTGACGCGCCACCGAGCACGCCACGCGGCGCACTCGGTTTCGACTACGACGGCGCGCGCTTCACGCACGTGGGCGCGCGCGTCTCGTTCGAGGTGCTGATCGTGAGTTTCAGCCTCGAGCCCGATGCGCGGCTGCAGCGCATCGCCGCCGCCGTGCACTTCCTCGACGCGGGGGGGATTCCCGCACCCGAGGCGGCGGGGATGGAGTTCGTGCTGGCCGGCCTGCGCGAACTGCACGCCGATGACGACGCTCTGGCCGCCGCGGCTGCGGCCGTGTTCGACGCGCTGTACGCCGCCCCGGCGATGCCGCAATGACCGCCCATGTCCATGTCGATCGCCTGTCGCTGCCACCGTTGCGTGCAGCGTCTCATTCGCGAAGCTGAACGAACCGTCGGGAGCCCCGCCATGACCCCTGCCACATTGCCGCCCGCCCCCGCCGCGCCTCCCGCGGCAACGGTCGGCCCGCCCGCAGCCGTCAGCTTCACCGAAGCGTTTCGCTTCTGGCTCAAGCTCGGCTTCATCAGCTTCGGCGGCCCGGCCGGCCAGATTGCCGTCATGCATGCCGAACTGGTGGAGCGGCGCCGCTGGATCAGCGAGAAGCGCTTCCTGCACGCGCTGAACTACTGCATGCTGCTGCCCGGCCCGGAGGCCCAACAACTGGCCACCTACATCGGCTGGCTGATGCACCGCACCTGGGGTGGCATCGTCGCCGGTGCGCTGTTCGTGTTGCCGTCGCTGTTCATCCTGATTGCGCTGTCGTGGGTCTACCTGCGCTTCGGCGAATTGCCGGTGGTCGCGGGCATCTTCTACGGCATCAAGCCGGCCGTGACGGCGCTGGTGCTGCACGCCGCGCACCGCATCGGCACGCGCGCGCTGAAGAACCGCTGGATGTGGGGCATCGCGGCGGCCGCGTTCATTGCGATCTTCGCTTTGGACACACCGTTCCCGGCGATCGTCGCGGCTGCCGCGTTGATCGGCCACTTCGGCGCGCGCCGCTGGCCTAAGGTGTTTGCGCTGGGCGGCGGCCATGGGGCAGCGCAGCAAAGCTACGGCGCCGCGCTGATCGACGACAACACGCCAACGCCGGCGCATGCGCGCTGGTCGCGCGCCCACTTCGCGAAGGTGCTCGCGGTCGGTCTGGGTTTGTGGGCGGCCGCCATGGCGGTGCTCGTCGCCAACTATGGGCTGCAAGGCACGTTGACGCAGATGGGCTGGTTCTTCACCAAGGCCGCGCTGCTCACCTTCGGCGGCGCCTACGCCGTGTTGCCTTATGTTTACCAGGGTGCGGTGGAACAACACCAGTGGCTGTCGGGCGCGCAGATGATCGACGGCCTGGCGCTGGGCGAAACGACCCCCGGGCCGCTGATCATGGTGGTGGCCTTCGTCGCCTTCGTCGGCGGCTGGTTGAAGCAGGTGCTCGGGCCCGACGCCTTGTTCCTCGGCGGCGCACTTGCCGCGACCGTGGTGACCTTCTTCACCTTCCTGCCGTCGTTCGTGTTCATCCTCGCCGGCGGCCCACTGGTGGAAGCCACGCACGGCAAGCTCGGCTTCACCGCGCCGCTGTCGGCGATCACCGCTGCGGTGGTCGGCGTGATCCTGAACCTGGCGCTGTTCTTCGCCTACCACGTGCTCTGGCCGCAGGGCTTCAGTGGGCGTTTCGACACGTTCTCGGCCGTCGTCGCTGTGGCTGCGACGCTGGCACTGTTCCGTTTCAAGGTCGGCGTGATGCCACTGCTGGCGGCGTGCGCCGCCGCCGGGCTCGCAGTGACCTTGTTGTTCCCCCGCTGACACTGAAGGAAGCCCCATGGACGCCCGCATTCAAGACCTGCCGTTCGACCCCACCGCCCTGAGCGGCCTGTCGGAGAAGCTGCTGCGCAGCCACCATCAGAACAACTACGGCGGCGCCGTCAAGCGCCTCAACGCACTGCGCGCCCAGCTCGCCTCAATGAGCTTCGCCGACGCGCCCGGCTTTCAACTCAACGGCCTGAAACGCGAAGAGCTGATCGCCACCAACTCGATGGTGTTGCACGAGTTGTACTTCGCCAGTCTGGGTGGCGCCGGCGAGGCCATGACACCGGCGTTGGCGCTCGCGCTCAGCGCCAGTTTCGGCAGCGTCGTGCCGAGGTCGTTGGCGATGGCCGCCAATCCTTTGACCTTAGCGATGCTCGCTTGACCCTCGGGGCTTTCCAAGCGCTCCTTCAACCACCCGTAACCGGGTAAGTTCATACGACTGTCTTCGGGCACGACATCGTTGTATTTACCGGTCAGCAACCCACTGGCCAGCGGCGACCAAATCGTCGTCCCTAAGCCAAGCGTGTCTGGACGGTACAAGCGCTCGTACTCGACTTCGACGCGGTAGCGGGTGAACA
>JANNKS010000241.1:0-2794 GCA_031396425.1 Rhizobacter sp.
CTCAATGTCGGGCACGCCGACCACTGCGCATTCGGCCACCTGCGGATGCGCCAGCAAGGCCGCCTCGACCTCGGGGCCGGCGATGTTGTAGCCGCCGCTGATGATCATGTCGTCGGTGCGCGCCTGGTAGAAAAAGTAGCCGTCCTGGTCCATCAGATAGGCGTCGCCGGTGAGGTTCCAGCCCTGCTGCACATCTTCATCTCGCACGACGAGGCGCATGCCCGACCCGGCGCCACCGGCACGCCGGTGCCCGGCTACCGGGCCTGCGTGCTCGACGACGCGGGCACGCCAGCGCCGCCCGGCCAGGTGGGGCGGCTTGCGGTGAAAGGGCCCACCGGCTGCCGCTACTTGACCGTGCCTGGCGACGAGCGCCAGCGCCAGTACGTGCTCGACGGCTGGAACGTCACGGGTGACGCCTACCTGATGGACGCCGACGGCTACTTCGTCTACCAGGCGCGCACCGACGACATGATCATCAGCGGCGGCTACAACATCGCCGGCCCCGAGGTGGAAGCGACGCTGCTGCTGCACGAACAGGTCGCCGAGTGCGGCGTGATCGGCGTGGCCGACGACGAACGCGGCCAGATCGTCAAGGCCTATGTGGTGTTGCGCCCCGGCGCGGTGGCCAGCGAAGCGCTGGCTGGCGAGCTGCAGGATTTCGTCAAGCGCAGCATTGCCCCGTACAAATATCCGCGCGCGATCCAGTTCTGCGACGCTCTTCCGCGCACCGAAACCGGCAAGCTGCAACGCTTCCGGCTGCGTGACCTGCCCACATCGACGAGCCCAACACCATGATGATCCTGCAACCACCCGGCTGGGCCAGCCCGCGCGGCTATTCGAACGGTGTGTCCGCCACCGGCGTGCAGGTCTACGTGGCCGGGCAGATCGGCTGGACGCCGGCGTGCCGTTTCGAGACCGACGACTTCGTCGGCCAGGTGCGCCAGGCACTGCTCAATGTGGTCGCCGTGCTTGAACAGGCCGGCGGTCGCCCGGAGCACATCGTGCGCATGACGTGGTACCTGACCGACAAGCGCGAATATCTGGCACGTGGGCGCGAAGTGGGCGCCGTGTTCCGCGAAGTGATCGGCAGCTACAACGCGGCGATGAGCGCGGTGCAGGTGGTGGCACTGATGGAAGACCGGGCCAAGGTGGAGATCGAGGTCACGGCGGTGGTGCCGCTGCGCGAGGAGCTCTCGGCGGGGCCCTGACCGGGCGGGTTTCCCGTCACGCCCGAGCCGAGGTCGACGTTGCCCCCCGCCATCGCAGTCGCGCGCTCCGTTGGGGAAGAGAGACAATCAACGCCTTGTCACCGAAACCACGGGCCACGCCATGAGCATGAAGAAGACCGACATCGAAAAGAACAAGGCGAAGAAAATTCACGGCTCGATGAAGGCGACCATCGCGCCTGACCGCTTTGCACAGGGCGCTGCCGCGTCGCTCGACAAGCGCGAACGCCGCACCCGTGACGCCGCTGCCGGCCTGGTGCCGTTCGCCTGCAAGCTGCCCGCCGAACTCCTGAAGCGTTTCAATGAACGCGCCGCCGCTCACGAAGGCGGTGTGAATGCGTTGGCTGCGCAGCTGTTGGAAAAAGGCCTGGCCTGAACCGACGCTGACCGGCTGGGCCTCCAGCGCTTCGGCGATGCGCCGATGAGAGATGAGACTGCGGCCCCGGCCCGCGCCGGACGCAAAACAACGGAACGATGTCACGCGCGCTTCACGCAGCTTTACGTTACTGCGCCGATTGACCGTGAACCGCACGCCGCGCTCCTTCGTTATGGGCAGGCGGGGCCACAGTGTGTGGTTGCCGCTCGAAGCAACCAAGGAGTTGATGTCATGAGCAGCAGGAAACTGATCGTCGTTGCACTCGCTCTCGGCGGGGTCCTTTCAGCCGGCTTGGTGCAGGCCCGCGGCGAAGCGAACGTACAGTGGTCGGTGACGATCGGCACACCGGTGTATGCACCGGCTTATGCGCCGGTCCATGCTCCAGTCTATGCGCCTGTCCCCGTGATTGCGCCGGTGCGTGTCTACCAGCCGGCGCCGGTGGTTGAATACGTCCCGGTCTACACCTCGCCAGCGCCGGTGTTTCACAGCCGACCGTACCGTCACGCCAGCCATTGGGATCGTGACGGCGACGGCATCCCGAACCGCTACGACCGCGTCTACAACCCACGTTGGGACCGTGACGGCGATGGCATCCCGAATCGCCATGACCCTGTCTACAACCCGCGTTGGGATCGCGATGGCGATGGTGTGCCAAACCACCATGACCGCGATGGCCGCCGCGGCCACCACGAATCCGATCGGGGTGAGCGTGACCACGGCCGCATGGGCCGAGGGTCAGGTCGATAGCAGCGGGCAACAACATCCGGCGGCAGGCACTCAGGCCCGCCGCCGGGCCAGCCAGGACGGGCCCCAGTCAGCCGGGCGCGTCTGCAGCACCGGCAGGCCCGGTGCGGTTCACGCCGCGCGATTCGCGCCGCGCCACCCAGATCGTCGCCGCACAGATCACGGTGCCGCCGATCAAGGTGGAGTGGCTCGGAATGTCGGTGAACAGCAGCCAGCCCATCAAGGCTGACCACACCAGGTCGAGGAACTTGGCCGACTGCGTGGCCGAGATGTCGGCCGCCATGAACGAGCGAGTCAGGCAGTAGTGGCTAGCCCGACTTTCTCACTTTTCAGTGGATAACCTGTGAGTTGAGCGTCCACCACAGCGCAAGTTGTTGATCTGCAATGAGCGCGTGGCGACGGGCTCTGTAGTGGAGACCTTGGTCCTTGCGCCCGGGGCGTTGCGTAC
>JANNKS010000247.1:0-26317 GCA_031396425.1 Rhizobacter sp.
GGCATCCGCTCGGAGGTCAAGCTTCCCGCGATCCTCAACCTGTCGTACTTCGCAACGCTGAACGACCGCTGGGACGTGCTGGCCGACGCACAGTGGACGCAGTGGTCGACGATCCAGACGCTGAGCTTCGTGCGAGACAACGGCACGACGCTGCAAAGCACGCCCGAGAATTTCAAGGACACGTGGAAGTTGGCGCTGGGCGCCCACTACCGCTACAACAGCGCCTGGACGCTGCGCGGCGGCGTGGCATTTGATCAATCGCCCGTACCCAACGCAGACCGCACGCCGCGGCTGCCTGACGCCGACCGCACCTGGCTCGCGCTCGGCGCGCAATACCGCATCAGTTCGAACGTCACGGTCGATGCGGGTGCGGCCTACGTGCTGGTGAAGAAGGCCACGATCGACAACGTCGGCAGTGCGCCGGGCAGCGTGGTGAATGGCCGTCTGGCAGGCCACTACAACAGCAACACGCTGATCGCCTCGGGGCAGGTCGTCTATTCCTTCTGAGTGTCGGCCGCGCCCGAGCTCGAGCGCCGCTTCGCGGCGTGTCGGCAGACTCGCGCCGGCGCTCAGTGCGTGTGCGACGAGAGGATGGCCTGCGAGACGCTCGAACGCGTGTAGCCCCAACGCCGCAGCATGTGGTCGTAGACGGTGCGTTCAAGGTCTTGAACGCGGCCGTCCGCCACGATGATGCAGCCGGCCAGCCGGCACAGCAGCAATCGATGCTGAGGATCGCGCACACCGTCGAGGATGTCGTCGATCAGCGCCAGGTCGTCGGCGCGCAGCCAGTCGTGTTCCGTCAGCGGCTGGCAGGCGCCGCGGCGCAGGCGGCTGGCGATTCTCAGGAACTCCTCTTCCGCCAGGCCGATGCGCCGGAACGCATCGAGATCTTCCAGCAGTCGAAGCTCGCGCGGGTCGAGTTTCGAATGGCTGGCCATGACCATTGCCAGCACATGGGCCAGGGCGTGCGGGCTGTCGGCCCGGGTCGTTTGGGTGCGCATGAAGTCCTCCGTCAAGGCGCAGGCGAGCAACGAAACATAGTCCATCGCCGTTCAATTGCCAGCGCGAAGATGTGTCCGTTTGGATCGGGCAGCGCTTGACGCTTCGCCGTGCCAGGGCCGTCCGCGAGTTGCTGGCCCGGATCCGACGGGTAGTCTGCACCCTGTATCGTCATGGCCTTCGCGAGCACCTTGCTGCGCCAACTGGCGACAAGCTCGCGCGCATCTGCAAGAGGCCCGTCGAGATGTCACACCACCGACCCAGCGTCACTTCGTCCGCAAGCGGCGCCCGCACCGCCGTGATCGGCGCCGCCCATGGCACGCCGCAGCCGGACCGGGCGATCGACGCGCCGTGGCGGGAAACCCGCTGCGGTGTCGAAGGAAGCATCGCGCTTGGGTGCGCCGGTCTCGCGCTGTTTCAGGCCTGACCCTGGCATGGTGCCCGCGATGCCGCGCCGCTGGTCGGTTCGATCTTTATTGGTTGGCGGCCTGCTGTGGGCGGTCGTTGGCCAGACCGGGGCGACTGTGCCCGGCACCCAGGCAGCCAGCCGCGCGAGGGCCAGCGAAGCTGCATCCCGGCCGCAGGTCTGGGGCTACTATCCCTGGTGGTTGGGCGACCATTGGCGCAGCCGCGACCTGTCCCTTTACGACCGGCTGAAATTCTTCGAAGTCGAGATCGATGCCGACGGCCAGATCGGCCAGCGCAATGGCTGGCCGCAGCGCTGGGCTGATCTGCGCTCGGCGGCCCGTTCGCGCGGCCTGCGCCTGGATGTCACCGTCACGATGTTCAGCGCCACGCGCTTCGAGCGCGTCTTTGCGAACCCCGCAAGGCGCAAGAAGCTGTTGACCGAGCTGCTGCGGCTGGCTGTCGGCGGGCATGGCATTCAGCTCGACGTCGAGATCTTCGACACCGTTTCCGTCGATGCCTTGCGCGGCTATCGCGCGTTCTGCGCTGCGTTGCGCTCGGGCCTGGACCGGCAGGGCGGTGCCAAGTCCTTGACGGCCTTTGGTGTGATGGGGGCGGCGGTCGACCTGTATGACAAAGCCGCGCTGCAGCGGCTGGACTACATCGTCCTGCAGGGCTACGACTCACACCACCTGGAGAGCGCAAGGTCCGGGCCGGTGGCGCCTCTGCGGGGCCCATACGGCGTCACCTGGGAGAAGACCCTGGAACACTACCTTCGTCTCGGCGCGCCGCGCCACAAGATCGTCTTCGGCGTGCCGTTCTACGGTTATGAGTGGCCCACCGAGTCGGCCACCGTCGGCGCTTCAACGCTCGACAAAGGCCGAGAGATCACCTATGCAGTACTTGATGCGCAACTGCTGCCGAACATCCGCATCGGCGCTCGATCGCAGGCAGCGCTGCACGGCTTGCGCCGTGACCCGGCCAGCGGATCGCCCTACTACGCCTACCAGGAGGCGTCGGGGGGCTGGCGCCAGGGCTGGTTCGAGGACGAGCGCAGTCTGGCCGCCAAGTTTGAATTCGTGAAACAGCAGCAGCTTGCCGGCATTGCCGTTTTCCCGATCGGCTACGACGACGGCGCCTTCGACGCCCTCCTGCGCCAGACCTTCAAGGGAAAGTGACCCGGTAGCGGTGCGTGCCGGGTGTTGCGTCGGCAAATACCAGCGCCGAGCTGAAGCGGTCGATGCGGCGAACCTCGGGTCGGGGCGACGCTGCCCCCGCGGGCTGCACGAGTGGCATCACGTTCTCGCGCGGATGGTTGATCCGCACCGTGAGCCCTTTGATCGGCGCCGTGCCCGAAACCTTGAGATCGATCTCGAGTTCGGCGCCTTCGGTACGCGTGGACAGGCCGGCCCGGCTGCGGTCACGCCACCACTGCGCGATCTGCCCGCCGGGCGCCATCCACACGCGCTCGTGGCGAGGCCCGATGTGGCGCGCCAGGTCCTCCACCGCATGCGTCATCAGGCTGGTGTGCAGCGGCTTGCCGAGCAGGCTCTCGGGATCGGCGAAATTCTGGCTGTGCACGCTCACGACGGCCAGCCCAGCCATGCGCAGGTTCATTTCGTATTCGGCGATCAGTGCCGCACCGATCTGCTCGCCATCGAGCTTCTTCTGGATGTAGTTCAGATCGTCGAGTTGAGTGCGCGGCAGCACCAGCAGGCCGGCGGATGGGTCGGGTGTGGCGGTGGCTGTCGAAAACATCGGCAGCCGATCCTGGTTGCGATTGGGGTCGGCCACGTGATACTGAAACCCCAGTGCCTTCAGCAGGGTCTCCGTGTTGTCATCGTAGGCCTCGGTCGGGGCTCGAAAGCCTCGGCCCGCACCGCGTGGCCAGCCGTCCGCCGTGCCCAGGATGTCGTGCATGTCGCTCATCATCCGGTCGAGCCGGGCCTGCTGCTTGTCGCGCGACAGGCCCTTGAATCCGATGTGGACCTCGCCGTGAAAACCGACCTCGTGTTTTTCAGCGAGTTGGCGAACCAGCGGGCGATTCTTGCGCGCCTCGCTGGTCAGGCTGTAGAAAGTGCCGGCTGCATTCATGCTCTCCATCACCTCGGCGAAATGGATGGCATTGCCAAACCCCTCCTCGGTGTCCATTTCGATCAGTTGCGCGGCACGGTGTCCGCGCGGCCACGCGGCCAGCTGCGCACCCGGCGTGCGGCGCAGCCAACGCACGGCGTCGGCGGCGAGCGCACGCACGTCGTCGGGCTGAAAATCCCAGGCCGTTTCGGCGAACCCGAACATCACCCGGCGGCTCAAGGCGGTCTCGTCGAACACGATCGCCGAAGGGTGGTCACCGACCTTGAACACCGAGCGCACCCAATCCATGTAGGCGGCCGCTTCAACGCCACCCTTCAGCTGCAGGTGCTTCTCGCCCAGTTGGCCCAGCCAGATGCGCCGTCCGGCCGGGACCGTGCGGTTGAGCGGTGTCTCGCCATACGGAATCAGGAACCGCGTCTTTGCGTCTTGCCCGATCTCACCGGTGACCGTGACTCCCATCAATTCACGCACGAAATCGAAGCCCAGCCACCGCCCCTCGGTATCGCGCGTTCCCGTGGCCCAGGTGGCCAGGATGCTGCCTCCCTCTCGTCGAAAGCGCAGCAACGCCCGCCGTTCGGCCTCGGACAGGGCAACGGCTGAAGGCAGTACCAGGATGCCACCACCCAGGCCGGACAACTCTTCGGGCCGACTCAGCTCGCGCACGACGAACGGCGGTGCAGCCAGCAGATCGCGCCAGCGCTTGACCATGACCTCGTAGCGGCCCCCAACCGTCGGGAAGTAGGCCTGCGTGGTGGGCGAAACGTACAGCTGTATCGGTTCAGCGGCTTGCGCCTGGGCCGGCGATGCGCCGAGCATGATCAGTACCAGCCCCAGCCCCAGCACCAGCCCCAGTGCCGCGACCAGGCTCCGCGCGCACTGGCACTGCACCCGGTCGAACCCCCGCCTCATCGAAGTTCGGCAAGCGCCGCAGATGGTGTCTGCTCTGATGCGACTGGAATCGCTGCGGCGGGTGGCGCCGGCGCGGTCGCGACCACCATCGGGTAACGCTGCAGGAACAGCGGCGTCAACGCAGCAGCGGGCTGACTCGGGGCGGCGCCGACACGCTTGCCGCGACGCCGTTTGCGGACATGAAAGATCGCGTAGGCCATGCATGCGGCAAGCATCGTGATGATGTTGATCGCAACGCTGACATAGGCCAGCAGGACGATGGGATCGATGTCCATCTAGAGCTTACCTTCCCGTAGCAGTTTTCCCCAGCTCATCTCGACGTGCAGCACTTCCTCGACGATCGCCAGCAGCTTGGCCACGTCAGTGAAGATGGCGTAGAAGCGAAGTGCCAAGGCGTACGGCACCAGATCGAAATCTTCCTCGTCGATGGCGAGGCAGTAACACGTCACCGCCACATCGAACAGCGCGATCTGGGTCCACCACAACAACAGATACTCGCTGCTGCCATGGGCCAGCGCCAGGTAGCCGAAGAAACCGAGCATGGCCAGGCTGATCACGGGCACCAGAAAACTGTCGACGGCCATGTACCACAGCGACAGGCACATCGTGGGGTTGCGGCGCAAGGTCCAGAGGGACGCGCGGTGCTTGAACACGGCCTGTACGGTGCCGCGCGTCCAGCGGTAGCGCTGCCCGAGCAGATCGAGCCAGCGGCTGGGCGATTCGCACCAGGCCCTGGCCTCAGGCTCGTAGGTCACCAACCAGCCCTTGGCCAACAGCTTCAGGGTGACGTCCCGATCCTCGGCGAACGTATCGCTGTCGTATCCGCCCACGGCCTGCAGCGCGGACTTTCGAAACATGCCCAGCGGCCCGCCGATCACGCTGACGGCCTTGATCGCATCCTGCGCGCGACGCTCGAGCGCCAGGCCGTGGATGTACTCGAGGCTTTGCAGCCGGGTGACCAGGTTCTCCCGGTTGGCGACCTTGATGTTGCCGGCCACGGCGCCGACCGACGGGTCCAGGAAATGGCCCACGCAGGCGCGCAACGCGTTGCTGCTGAGCTTGCTGTCGGCGTCCATGTTCAGGATCAGCGAGCCGCGCGCGTGAGCGAGGCCCACATTCAGCGCCGAGGCCTTGCCGCCGTTCGGTTTGCGAATCACCCGCACGCGCCCGAAGCCCCGGCTGGCCTGCAATGCGCGCTGGCAGGTGTCGTCGCTGGAGCCGTCGTCCACCACCAGCACCTCGAAGCACGGGTAGTCCAAGGAAAGCAGCGAGCGGATCGACTGCTGAATCACCGGCCCCTCGTTGAAAGCCGGCACAACGATTGTCACCAGCGGCCAGGGGCGGCCGCGCGCGCCGGCTTCGTCCGCACCGGCCAGCGCGGGGGAGTGGCCGCCTGACGAAGCGCGCAGGACGCCCAACGCCGAAGCGGCGATGAAGGCGATGTACCGAACGATCAGCATCAGGACATAAGCGCCGAGCAGCAAGATGGCGATGTGCGCGTAGCCGCTGGCCCGTGTGTCGGTGTAGGCCAGCACATGCCAGGACAGGATGGCGCGATCGTTCAATGCCGGCAACAGCAGCGGCACCGGTGCGAGCACCAGCAGCACGGTGAGCAGCGTGCCGAGCGCCCTCCAACGACGGCGAGGCGACTTCATGGTTGGCCCGTCGAGTGAATCAGCGCTCACCAGAGGCGGTCGAGCGCAACCGCTATCGACCTGGACCGGTAGGCGGAGTCGTTGCGACGCGTTTCGATGTAGAAGCCTTCGGCCCGCAGAGCCCAGTCAGCGCTCAACCAGCGCGTGCCTGACAGGCCCACCGTCCAGCCCTGCGCGCCCTCACCGCCAATGCGCCCGCTGCGCTTGACTTCGGCGCCGAGGTCCCAGTCGGCCGCCGACTGGTTCAGCGACAGACCGAACTGGCCGACGTAGTAGCCCTGCGCCGGGGACCAGTACCGCGGGTCAATCCGCTCGGCCTTGCGCCCGTACACGCCCACGCCGACGCGCAAGCCACTGGCGGCCGGAAACGGTTGCCAGGCCGGTCTGTACTGTGCGTTCAATTCCTGAATGCGATTGCCGTCGGACACCGCAAAGTGCAGCGCGCTGGCGCTGAAAGTTCCGATCGATGAATCGGCGCGGCCCGCGACGCCGACGCGTGCAGCGGCCAGGCCGTCGCGACGCGCGCGCGGGTCGAAAGCGATCTCCCCCCAGTTCACCCGGCCGAGCTCGACGCCGACGGCGCCGTCTGCCAGCGTCAAAGCGAGGTTGCCGAACGGCGCCGATTTCACCCCGCTGTCGCTGCTCAGCTGGAGCTTCGGTTCGAACGGCATGGCCAGGTTCTGATACCCGACTGAGAGCTTTCGTGGGCGCAGGTCCGGACCCCCCGGCGAGCGGCTCTCATCGACGCGTTCACCCGCGACCTCGAAGACCTGTGTCAAGCCGGCGTCGCGCCAGCGGTGCGTGAGCATGGCCGTGGATCGTTCCGCTGGGCTGGAATCATCGAGCCAGCCGCCGCGCACCGTGGTGCGCGGGCGCAGCTGGCGTTGCGCGTTTGCCAGCCCTTGCAGCGCGTCTGGGTTGGACGGCTCGCCGTTCAATACGCGCCGAAACAAGGGGTCGGCCCGGTGGGGGCGACCACTCCACACATACACGTTGGCCAATCCGATACTCGCTGAAGCGGCGCGCGGCGAATCGGCCAGCAATTCGTACTGCTGCACGGCTTCGCGGTATTGGCCGGTCCAGGCCAGGCTGTTGGCCACTCTGAATCGCAACTCGTGGTCGCGTGGGTCGCGCTGCAACTCCGTCAGTCCGCGCCGGGCGGCATCGGCGTAGTCGCCGCGCTCATAGGCCTGCGCGCTGGTTGGCGTCGTGGCCGCCGACGTACTGGCCTGCGCCGCGGGGTCGGACTGTGCACCGGCGTCCCCGGCGAGCCACCCGAGGGCGGCCACCACAGTGGCGATCCAAGCCAAGCTGACGTGGCCGCGCGGCTGCCCGGCGCGACCGGCGGCGGGCATGGTCACGACATTGGTGGTCGACTTGTCGGGCGACAGGGGGTCCGACAACGATTCCCCGGCCGCTTCCTGGCGCAACTGCATCAGGCGATTGGCGACCGCCGATTCCGCGGTGTAGAGATGGATGCGTTGAATTCGGCGCGCCAGCGTCTCGTCCATGCTGCGCGTCAGCACATTCACGACGTCGCGCCCGCGACAACCCTGCAGGAAAAAGAACTGCGCGCCGCGCGTTGCGGTGGTCAGGTCGCCGGTTCGGCCCGCCTTCCGAGCGCCCTTCACGGCGCTCACCGCATCGGTGGCCAACAGATCCTCGAAGTCGACTTCGGCGAGTGCGCACGGCACTTGCCAGGATGTGCTGCGCCGCATGCGCCGCTCGGCTTCGTCAACGAACGCCGAGCGCGACAACCAGCCCGCCTCGTCGCCGGTCAGTGGTTGCGGCGCCAGAAGCTCCGTCACGTCGAGTCCGGCGCCGGTCACTTCGGCGGCAGGCTCACGCCGCGGCTGCAGCAGCAGTGGGGCCAACTCCTCCAGCGACTGCGAAGCGGGCAGCACCGAATCGACGCCCGCGCGCAACAGCAGACGCTTTTGCGTGTGCTCGCGCAACCGATAGCGCGATTCGCGCACAACGATGCGTGCCTGAGCGCCGGCGCTCACTCGCAGCCGGGCCAGTTGCTCGACGAAGCCCTCGAACCCGTCCAGCGAAGCGAGAGCGACGATGATGTTCAGCCGATCGCGGGCTCCGTCGGGCAGCCAAGACAGCACCTCGGCCATTGACGGCGCGGTGCGGACGTCGAATGGCCGACTCCAGTCGCCCAGATCGGCACCGGGCTGCCCGACGAACCACAGCGCTGGCCGGGTCGCCACGGCCGACCCCAACGGTGGTGTCGCATTGGCGAAGTGTTCGGCGGTGGTGCCGTTCATGGCCGGCGCGTTCCTCAACGACGGCAGCAGCGGGTCCAGAGCGATCACTGATCCGGTGCGCAGGCCCGCTGGCGTGTCCCAGAAATCGATCGCCATGCGCAATCCATCGGGCTGCGAAGTCACCCTCGCAATGCCCGCCAGGTACTGCGCCGCAGCCTGGTTGCCCTCCATCAAGGGACGGGTGGCGCTCGTGCGAAGGTGCAGTTGGACCATCGTGTGCTGATGTCGCTCGCACCAGGCCTGGTAGGCACGGGCCTGCTGCACCAAGGCGCCATGGTCGTGAGGTGTGTAGAGGTCGTCGGCCTCGTCGATGAGCAAAAGCGAACCGGGCGCGATCTGGAACTGGTCAAGCTCCTGGAGGTAACGCTGCGCACCATGCATGAACAGGTTGACGGCATAGTCGCCGACCGCCGTGAACACCTGCAGGCGATCGGCGTGCCCGGCACCGGCCGCTTCGACCAGCGCACGGGCATGTGCCAGCACACCCGAGAACGGTGCCTCTTCGGGGTTCAAGCGCGTGATCAGCACACAGGGTCGACCGGCGCGCAGCGCCGCCTGCAAGGGCGCGAGCAGCAGAGGCAATCGCGCCGCGGCGGTTTCAATGGCCAGCGCATACACCGCGCCGCATTTCAGACCTGCGCCATGAAACGGCAGGCTGTCGAACGCCTGCGTCGAGCGCTCGCACACCGCATCCACCGACAAAACCGCCATCACGTTTTCCTGCTAGCAGGCCCGAAGGCCATCACACACCCAGCCAATCATCGTGCTGGAGACAAGTTCGGATGGTGCGGCGAATTGCCGCAGGCACGCTGAATGCGACGCGCCAGTTCGCTTGTTCAAGCGAGGCTGAAGCTGGCCAGGAGTGACCTGTACCGCCACGCCAAGGGCCATGCCGGCCGGCAGAATTCCAAGACAGTTGGTCATCGTGTTTCTTGCTTTTGTGACGACATCGACGTCGCGATTGTCCCGATCGCGCAATGAGGAACGTTGACGCAAGTCACCCGAGCGTCATCGGCCATCGTGACGGTTCCGGGTCCCTCATTGCGGTTGGTGTTCGGAGGCCTTGCCATGGGCGAATATCGAGAGGCCCGCGTGGGCCGCACGCAGCACAATCTTTTGAGGGTAGGGGCGCCGTGGTGAACCGTCTGTGCGGTAGCGAACAGTCCAGGCAGGCCGCGCGATTGCAAGACGGTGGGCACATCGTGCTTCTTGCTTGTTTGACGACATCGACGTCGGGATTCGGGCGATCGCACGAACACGCCCGTTGATCCACGTCACGCAATAGTGATCAGGCATGGTGACAATTTCGTTGTCCCTTGATTCAGTGTGTGTTCAGCGGTGCTTGATTTCGGGCAGGGTTCAAGAGGAATCGTCGGGCGGCCGAATCATGAGTACCACGGTAGCCAGTGAAACAGCGGCGGAACCGGAACAGCACCTCGGGCCCCATCGGGAGCAAAAAATGGCGCACTTGACCCTTCCTGGCCCACGTCTCGTGGCATCACTGGCCGTGATCGTCATGGCACTCGTCGGCGGAGGCGGCAGCGAGTGGGGCATGCAGTCCGCCAACGCGAATCCGCGCGAACCGTATGAGCGCCTGTTGCCGCTCGAACTGCGTGCGCCCGCCACGGCACGCGCAGGCCAGCCGCTCGTGGGGATCAGCGTACGCCTGCACAACCCCGGGGCGGCTGCGCCTGATTCGCGGCTGCGCCTCATCATCCATGAGAAGGAGCATGGCGCGGTGGGGCATCACGAGTTGAACCCCGACAACGTCAAGGTCGAGGTGCTCGAGGGAGGCCGGTGGAAGCCCGTGCTGCTCGGAATCACGGACGGTGGCGTGATGGGCGCGATCGGCAGTGAGGTGCTCGCACAGGCGCAGCACCGCGAGCGACACAAACGCGGCGGATTCGAAATCCGCGAGGGCTTCAACAAGAGGTGGCCGCTGCGCGTGACATTCGGCTTGCCCGGCACCTACACGCTCCTGGTCGCCGTCTCTCCCGACAACGGGTCGAGGCACCTCGCACAGCCCGCGCACGCGGATATCGAGGTGCAATGACATGAAGGCGCTCGATTTCTTCTCGAAAGGCGCGCGAAGCGTGATGGGCTCGGCGAGGCCTGTGTCCCGGCGACTCATGAGCCAGGTGGCTGTGTTCGCATTCAACCTGCTGCTCGTGAACGCACTGTCGACCGTGATCCTGATGAAATCCGCTGAGGCCGCAATTGCCCGGACAATCGTGTCGCTGACCTTCGACGACGGTCTGACGCAGTCGCCGGTGCGCGATATTTTGCGCAGTCATGGTTTGAAAGCCACGATCTACGTCAACGCGAACAAGATCGGTTCGGGCGGCGGTTACCTGTCGAAAGCCGAGCTCGACGCGCTGTTTGCGGATGGCAACGAGATTGCCGGGCACACCACCAACCATGTCGACCTGGCGACACTGTCCGATGCTGCCCAACGCACCGCCATCTGTGGCGACATGCAGACCCTCAACACCTGGTATCCGGGTCAGATCCGATCGTTCGCCTACCCATTCGCATCCACGGGGCCGAACACCCAGAGCATCGTGGCCGCGGGCTGCACCGGTGTCGCCACCTACACCAGCGCACGAACAGTGGGCGGCCTGGTGAGCGGCAACCAGTGCACCGGCTGCGCCACGGCAGAAACCATCCCGCCGGGCAACCCGTACTTCGTCAACACGCCGGAATCGATCCTGTCGACGACCACCCTGGCGCAGATGCAGACCTTGGTGACCCAGGCGGAGAACACGGGCGGCGGCTGGGTGCCGCTGGTATTCCACCAGGTGTGCAGCGGCACCGGTTGCAGCGTGTACTCGATCACCCCGGCAACGCTCGACGCATTCCTGACCTGGCTGAAGGCGCGTGAATCGAACTTCACGTATGTGAGGACGGTCAACCAGGTGATGACGGGAGACCTCCCAGCGCCGCCGCCGCCGCCACCGCTGGGCCCCAACCTGCTGACCAATCCTTCGCTCGAGCTGGATGTTGACGGGAACAATCAGGCTGATTGCTGGCAGCGCGACGCATTCGGAACCAACACCGGGACATGGACCCGCACCAGCGACGCCCACGCGGGTTTGTTTGCCGAGCGGTTGCAGCTCACGGCCTACAGCAGCGGCGACCGCAAGCTGATTCCGACGCTCGATGCCGGCCAGGCAAACGGGGGTTGTGCCCCGACGGTTGAAGCCGGAGCAACGTACCAGCTCGGCGCCTGGTACAAATCGACGACCGCGGTGATTCCGGTGTTGTTCTATCGAGATGCGGGCGGCGTCTGGCGGTACTGGCGTGACGGGCCGCTGTTGCCGGCGTCCGCGAACTGGGCCCAGATGACCTACTCGCCCGGCGCGTTGCCTGCGGGTGCGCAAGCCATCAGCTTTGGCATCACGCTGGACTCTGTCGGCTCGTTGACGACGGACGACTACTCGATGCGAAAGGTGCTGCCTGCATCGACCGACACCGCCCCACCAACGGTCTCGCTCGGCGCGCCCGCAGCCGGCGCCACGGTGACCGCCACGGTCAACGTCACCGCCACCGCGGCCGACAACATCGGCGTGGCCGGCGTGCAGTTCAGGCTCGACGGCGTCAATCTGGGCGCCGAAGACACGACGACACCCTATTCGATCAGCTGGAATACCGCCACCGCCAGCAACGGTGCGCACACGCTGAGCGCCGTGGCGCGTGACGCGGCCGGGAACGTCACGACTTCGGCCACGCGCGCTGTGACGGTGAACAATGTGATAACGGACACCACGCCGCCAACGGTGTCGCTCAGCGCGCCCGGCGCCGGTGCCACTGTGGCCGGCTTGGTCAACGTCACCGCCACTGCGGCCGACAACATCGGCGTGGCCGGCGTGCAGTTCAGGCTTGACGGTGTGAATCTGGGCGCCGAAGACACGACGGCGCCCTATTCGATCACCTGGAACACTGCCACCGCCAGCAACGGTGCGCACACGCTGAGCGCGGTGGCGCGTGACGCGGCCGGCAACGTGACGACCTCGGCCGCGCGCGCGGTGACGGTGAACAATGGGGTTGCGGACACCACCCCGCCGACGGTGTCGCTCAGCGCGCCCGCCGCCGGTGCCACTGTGGCCGGCACGGTCAGCGTCACCGCCGCCGCGGCCGACAACGTGGGTGTGGCCGGCGTGCAGTTCATGCTTGACGGCGTGAATCTGGGCGCCGAGGACACGGTCGCGCCGTATTCGACTGCCTGGAACAGTACCGCCGCCAGCAACGGCGCACACACGCTGAGCGCCGTGGCGCGCGACGCTGCCGGCAACGTCACGACTTCGACCGCCATTGCCGTGACGGTGAACAACCCGACCAGCCAGAACCTCGTCGCGAACCCGTCGCTGGAGACCGATGCCAACAACAACGCAGTGCCGGACTGTTGGCAGCTCGGCGGATATGGAACGAACACGTTCATATGGACACGCGTCGCCGGTGCCCACAGCGGCAGTTTCGCCGAGTCACTGCAGATCACCGCCCGGACCAGCGGCGACCGCAAGCTCCTGCAAACCCAAGACTCGGGTGCCTGCGCCCCGGCTGTCACTGCCGCAGCGAGGTACACGCTCAGTGCCTGGTACAAGTCGACCGTTCAGACCGCATTCGTTGTGTACTACCGCAACAGCGCGGGAGCGTGGACGTACTGGACGACCAGCCCGAACGCCGCCAGCGCCGCTAACTGGGCTCAGGCCAGCTTCACCACACCGGCCCTGCCCGCGGGCGCCACTCACCTCAGTTTCGGGCTGGCTCTGTCGGCTGTCGGAACGCTGGTGACGGACGACTATGCCCTGGTGCGCGCGCCCTGATCCTTGCGCCGATGCGAGCGCCGCCTTGATTTCGGCCAGTCGTGGCAGACGCCAGGTGCCCGCGAGCCGCAGCGTCACGCGGCTGCTGTCGGCATCGACGGCGAACCAGGGTGAAAGGGGCAGGGCAGACAAGGGGTAGAGTTGTCCAGGGCGTCGCGCCTCAGGAACGTGAAGGCAGGTGGCGCAACAACGACTTGAAATCGGGCCAGGCCATCGCCGGCCAGATTTCGGAATGGGCGCGGCCGTAGCTGCGCACCAACACCGAGACGCGCGTCGCCGCCTCGAGATCGGGCGCCTCGAAGATGTCGATGTAGTCCCACGGCCCGAGCACCGCATAGCTCGTGAGCCAGTTCACCTCCGGGCAGTGCGCCCGCAGTTGATCGGCCACGTGGTGTTCGAGTGTCTCGAACGACTTCGGCTGGTGCAGTGCTTCGGGCGAAAGGCGGGTGAGCAGGACGAATGCGGGCATGTGAGCACCTTTGGCGGAACTGGCTTCGCCATCAACGCTAGGCCTTGCCGGGCATTCGCCATTGCGGCTCGTCAATCCCTGGCCATGTCGCACAGGGGCAGGATGACAGTCGATCGATCGCGATGCCGCCGGCGTGTCAGTGATTGGGCGAACGCGCGTCGTCGGCCGACCTGTGCGGTTTGATTGCGCCGCGTCAACGGGTACGGCGCAAGATTGGCGAACATGTCGGCTCGATCCATTGCGTAATCGGTCCGTGAAACTGCCTTTGCAAGTGACGTTCAGAGACATGGCGCCGCTGCCGTCGCTGGAGGGCGAGATCGGGCGGCGCGCAGCGAAGCTGGAGCAGTGCGTGGCATCGCCGCCATGATTCGCAATTCAAGGCTCAGGCGTGTGATTGCCGTGGTGCTGCTCGTCGCAGGGGCGGCGCTGATGCTCTTGTCCACCAAGGTGGGAGCCGGTCTGTTGACTTTTGGGCTGGGTGTCGCGCTGGAACTGATCGGCGTGATGCTCGAACGGCGTGACAGTCGATAGCTATCCGGGGAGGCCCCGGACTTTGCCGGGGAAGCCGCAGGCGTTTGACTGTTCGGACGCTTGTCCGAATCGCGTGTGATGACCTCAGATTTGCAGCCACAGGCCGATGCCAAGGGCAGTGCCGCCAGCAACGCCGCTCCTGCGCCGCCGGCCCCGCCCGACGACAACGCCGGAATCGCACAGTGGCTGCGCGAAATGGCCGCGCTGCTCGATGCGCAGAACGGCAACCCGTATCGGGCAGCGGCCTACCGCAAGGCCGCGGACACGGTGGCGCAGCTGCCGCGCAACGTGCGCGACCTCTTCGAGGAAGCCGGCATCAGCGGCCTGGACGCGCTGCCCGCCATCGGGCCGCGCATCGCCGCGGCGATCGCTGAAATCCTGACCACGGGCCGCTGGGGCCAGCTGCAACACCTGCGCGGCGAGGCCGATCCCGCGGCGCTGTTGCGCACCATCCCCGGCGTCGGCCCGGAACTCGCGCACCGCCTGCATGAGGGGCTGGGCGTCGAGACGCTCGAGGCGCTCGAAGTGGCGGCGCATGACGGCCGCCTCGAGCGCCTGCCCAGCATCGGCGCGCGGCGCGCGGCGTCGATCCGCGCTGCCTTGACGCAGATGCTCGATCGGCGTCGCGCGCTGAACCGGCGCGTGCCGGCCGCGACGGCGCAGCACGAGCCGAGCGTCGAGTGGCTGCTCGACATCGACCGTGAATACCGCGCCGGGGCACAAGCCGGCACGTTGTCGAAAATCGCGCCGCGCCGCTTCAACCCCAAGGGCGAGGCCTGGCTGCCGGTGTTGCACACGCAGCGCGGCGACTGGCATTTCACCGCGCTGTTCTCGAACACGGCGCGCGCGCACGAGCTGGGCCGGGTGCGCGACTGGGTCGTCATCTACGGCGAGGACAAGGCGCACGGCGAGCGCCAGACCACCGTGGTCACCGCGACGCACGGGCCGCTTGCCGGGCGCCGCGTGGTGCGCGGCCGCGAGGCGGACTGCCGCGACTGGTATTCATGCGCCTGAGGCGCGCCCCGCACACGGAAAGTGCTGCCGCACGCCTTGGAACCGCGCGTATTTCTCCGTCACGATGCGGCACGTGAGCGCAGCGACGCGAATCGTTGACATTGATCAGTCGAAGCCTGCGCCGCGCGCCTAGATTTGCAGCATGAAGTTCTTGCGCAACGGTAGGTGGTTCTTCCTCAGCGATCAGTGAGGCAGCATGCCCATGGAAACCACCGCAACCAGCGAAGCGCCCGCCCGGGCGCTGGCGGTGTTGATCGCGGCCCATTGCGGCATCGATGCCCGCGAATTGCAGGTGCTCGCCGAGTTCGACGCGTTCCGCCGGTTGAACGTGAGTCGGCAAAGCTTTGCTGACCTCGTCCGCACCTGCGCGCGGGACATCGGCGCCAATCTGGGCGAGCACTCATGGCTGTGCAGTGCAGACGAGGCTTACGTCGATACACTGCTCGACGCAGTGACGAACCCCGAGCTGCGCCTGCTGATCTGCCGCCTCGCTGACGCAGTCATTGCCGCCGAGAGCGCTGTCACGCAAGGCGAGCGCCTGATCTACTGCCACGCATTGACACGCTGGCGCATCAGCCGCGAGCAGGTCGCTACGGTGATGCTGCGTGAGCCTGGCCCTTAGCGCCACCCCGGCGCGCCTTGTTCAGGGTGGCGATCACTTCCTCGTCTTCGACCTGACCGAAGCTATCGTAGAACTGACCGACCGCGTAGAAGCCCTGCGGAGCCGCCAGGCACACCACGTCGTCGGCGAGGGGCCGCACGCGCGCCAGGCTGTCGGGGGCAGCCACGGGAACGGCGCAGATCAGGCGCGACGGGCCTTGATCGCGCAGCGCATGCAATGCCGCGATCATCGTCGCGCCGGTGGCCAGCCCATCGTCGACGACGATCGCGATGCGTCCGGCCGCCGGCACCCGCACCGTGCCGTAGCGCTTGCGGCGTTCGAGCAAGCGCTCGAGCTGTGCAGCCGTCTCGCGTCGCACGTAGGCGTCGTCGATGTCCATGCCGGGGTGCTGCACGTGGCTCCAGCCGGACTCGGCCACGGCGCCGATCGCGAACTCCGGATTTCCGGGCGCGCCGAGTTTGTGCGTGAGCACCACATCGACATCGGCGTCGAGCTCCTCCGCAATCAACGCCGCCATCGGCATGGCGCCGCGGGGGATCGCGTACACGACGGCGTTGTGGCCACGCCATGGCGACAAGGCGCGCGCCAGTTGCCGGGCGGCATCATCACGATCGCGAAAGGTCTTCATGAATGTCTTGCGGAACTCCCGCACCAGTATGCGGGCCGGCTGTGCCGCCTGCTTGAGCATGCGCAATCCGAATGTCCTCGATTCTCCGATCGAGACCGGGCCCACCGCTCCCCATCTTGCCGGTTGCCTGGCCGATGCTCGTCGACTCGATGCGCGAGTGTCCGGCCGGGGTCTTCACCCGGCATGCCGTTGCGCAGGCACCGTCTGGCTTTGATTCGTTGGGTGATCAACGTCAGGCGCTTGGTGCCCCACGGCGCCCGGGCTGAAACGCCTGGCCCAGCATCTTCGGTGTGATCAGGGTCACGCCGCGTTCGGTGACGTGGAAGTGGCTCCTGTCCTCGGCCGGGGTGACGCCGGCCTTGAAGCCGTCGGGCAGGATGCAGTGCTTGTCGACCACCACGCGGCGCAATGTGACGCCGCGGCCGACCACCACGTTGGGCAGGATCACCGCGTCTTCGATCACGCTGTTTTCGCCGACCCGCACGTTCGAGAACAGCACCGAACGCCGCACCGTCGCGCCGCTCACGATGCAGCCGCTGGAGACCAGCGAATTGACCGCCATGCCGCGCCGGTTTTCGTCGTCGAACACGAACTTGGCGGGCGGCAGTTGTTTCTGCAGGCTCATGATCGGCCAGGCAGGGTCGTACAGGTTCAGTTCGGGCACCACCGCGGTCAGGTCCAGATTCGCCTCCCAGTAGGCGTCGACGGTGCCGACGTCGCGCCAATAGGGCCGGCCCTCGACGATGTTGACGCAGCTGTCGGCGAAACGGTGCGCGAACACCCGGTGGCTGCGCACCAGCGCCGGGAGCATGTCCTTGCCGAAGTCGTGGCTGGACGCGGCGTCGGCAGCGTCGCGCACGAGATGCTCGATGAGGAACGCCATGTTGAAGACATAGATGCCCATGCTCGCGAGCGCCCGCCCGGGCCCGTCGGGGCAGGGCGTCGGGCGGGCCGGCTTTTCTTCGAAGGCGGTCACGCGCGCCTGCGCGTCGACGCTCATCACGCCAAAGTTGCACGCCTCGCGCAAAGGCACGTCGATGCAGGCGACCGTGAGGTCGGCGCCGCGCGCCACGTGCTCGGCGAGCATGCGCGCGTAGTCCATCTTGTAGACATGGTCACCGGCGAGCACCAGCACGAACTCGGGGTTCGCCTCGCGCAGGATGTCCAGGTTCTGGTACACCGCGTTGGCGGTGCCGCTGTACCAGTGGTCGCCCTGCCGTTGCTGCGCGGGCACCACGTCGACGTATTCGCCCAGGCTCGCTTCCAGAAAGCCCCAGCCGCGCTCGACGTGCCGGATCAGGCTCTGTGCCTTGTATTGGGTGAGCACGCCGATGCGACGAATGCCCGAATTGACGCAGTTGCTGAGCGCGAAGTCGATGATCTTCAGCTTTCCGGCGAACGGCACCGCCGGCTTGGCGCGCCAGTCGGTGAGTTCGTGCAGCCGGCTGCCGCGGCCGCCCGCAAGCACCATCGCGTAGGCGCGCTGGGTCAGGTGATGCAGGGTATCCCGCGGCGCGGGCGGGCCTGGCCACGGCTGGTCGGCGCTGCTGGGGGTCCGAGGGTCGGTCATCGAAGTTCTCCCATGCAGGACGCGACAGCGGTTTGCCGGTGCGAGCGCCAAGTCTGCGCCGATGGTCTGGTGCGTGCAAGCGGGCAGCCTGGGGCTTCAGCAGCGTGGCGTGTTGCTCAGGATCAATCCCACCGCGCGAGCCGGCGCGCTTCGCCATGCCGGCGGGCCGGATGCAGCCGCCTTGAGCTCAGCCGCGCACCGCCGCGCATCCTGCAAGTGCGCCGAGCTTGAGCACGCTCAACAGCGTGACCGTCCACAGCGCCAAACATAGAGCCCTGGACATCCGGAAACAGAAGCCATGGCAGTCAAACAACTCATCTTCCACGAAGCCGCGCGCGACAAGATCCGGCGCGGTGTGGACATCCTCGCCGACGCGGTCAAGGTCACGCTCGGGCCGCGCGGCCGTACCGTCATCCTCGAGCGCGACTTCGGCGCGCCGCAAGTGGTGAACTCCGGCGTTCTGGTGGCCAAGTCGGTCGAACTCGAAGACCGGTTCGAGAACATGGGCGCGCAACTGCTGCGCGAGGTCGCTTCGCGCACCAGCGAGAAGGCCGGCGACGGCACGACCACCGCCACGGTGCTCGCGCACGGCATGATCCACGAGGGCCTGCGCTACCTGGCGGGCGGCATGAACCCGATGGACCTGAAACGCGGCATGGAACGCGCCATCGAAGCGGTGGTTGCCGAGCTCAAGCAGATCGCCCGGCCGTGTGCGAGTTCGAAGGAGATTGCGCATGTGGCGGCGATCTCGGCGAACAACGATGCCTCGATCGGCGAGTTGCTGGCGGCGGCGATCGACAAGGTCGGGCGCGAGGGCGCGATCTCGATCGAGGACGGCTCGGGACTGGCGAGCGAACTCGAAGTCGTCGAAGGCCTGCAGTTCGATCGCGGCTACCTGTCACCCTACTTCGTCAACAACGCCGAGCGACAAAGCGTGGTGCTGGAGGACGTGGCGATCCTCTTGTACGACAAGAAGCTGTCGTCGCTGAAAGACCTGCTGCCGCTGCTCGAAGAGGTCGTCAAGGCGGGCCAGCCGCTGCTCGTGATCGCCGAGGAGATCGACAGCGACGCGCTCGCGACGCTGGTGATCAACACGATCCGCGGCACGATCAAGACCTGCGCCGTGAAGGCGCCCGGCTTCGGCGACCGGCGCAAGGTGATGCTGCAGGACATCGCGGTGCTCACCGGCGGCTCGGTGGTGAGCGACGAAGTCGGGCTGACGCTGGAGAAGACCAAGCTGAGCGATCTGGGCCGCGCCAAGCGCATCGAGGTGGGCAAGGAAGAGACCACGCTGATCGGCGGCGCTGGCCGCACCGAAGCGATCCAGGAGCGCATCGCGAGCATCCGCAAGGAACGCGAGAAGACGACGAGCGACTACGACCGCGAAAAGCTCGACGAACGCATCGCCAAGCTGTCGGGCGGCGTCGCGCTGATCAAGGTCGGCGCGGCCACCGAAACCGAACTGAAGGAACGCAAGATCCGCGTCGAAGACGCGCTGCACGCCACGCGCGCCGCGGTCGAAGAAGGCATCGTGCCGGGCGGCGGTGTTGCGCTGCTGCGCGCGCGCCGGGTGCTCGCCGATCTGAAGGGCGCGAACCTCGACGAGGAGTCGGGCATCCGCCTGGTCGAGCGCGCGCTCGAGGATCCGTTGCGCCAGATCGTCAGCAACGCCGGTGTCGAGCCCTCGGTGGTGTTGAGCAAGGTCGACGAATCGGCCGATCGCGCATTCGGCTACAACGCTGCGACGCGGACCTACGGCGATCTGCTGCAGATGGGCGTGATCGACCCGGCGAAAGTGACGCGCATGGCGTTGCAGAACGCCGGATCGATCTCGAGCCTGATCCTCACCGTCGATTGCCTGATCGCCAACGCACCCAAGCCCAGGCAGGGCGCCGGCGAGGGTGCGATGCACGGCGCGGAGCCGCCGGAGTTCTAGAGTGCGCAGCGATGCGCGCCCTGACGTTGCGGATGTTCGCACCTCGTCGATGAACGAATTGCCCCAGGCCATGCCACGCACGCCACTGCGCAAGCGGCTGCTGATTCGCAGCCCCGCGGTTCGGGCGGAATTGATCCGTCCGGGGGATGCCGTGGCGCTGGTGCTGTTGGTTGACGGCGCCGGCAGCGGCCACCCCGGCACGCACGCCGGCGCGGTGACGGATGTTCTGCAAAGCCATCACCTCGCGACGCTGCGGTTCGACGACGGTGCCGTTGCGTCGCAGCCTGCACACCGGCGGGCCGGCGGCGCCGGCGAGCTTGCCGAACGCGTCGACCGCATGGTCGCCTGGGCGATTGCGCGCGACGAACTGGTGGGGCTGAACCTCGGCCTCCTGGGGGGTCCGGCCGGAGCCAAGGCGGCGTTTTCGGTGGCGGTGCAGCGCCCGGGCGATGTCGGCGCACTGGTGGTGTACGGGGCAGGCTCCCAATGGGGCGTGGAATCGCTGGCGCGGGTGCAGGCACCGACCTTGCTGATCGTGGGCGGCCGGGACCCCGAGGCGTTGCTGGCGAACCAGGCCTCGCTTGCGCGGCTGGCGGACCGGCGCCGGCTCGAGGTCGTGCCGGAGGCGACGCGACATTTCGAGGAGCCCGGCGCCCTCGTCACGATGGCGCATCTGGCCGGCGCCTGGTTCGAGACCCATCTGGCCACGGGAAGACCGCAGTGACGAACCGCTCGTGATCGGGCGCCGCCCTCAGGCTGCTACAGGTCACCGAAGCCTGAAGGCGGCTTCTCCGCGTCGAGGTCGTGTTCGAGGCCGTAGCGCACCAGCGCTGCGAGGTTGGGCAACTGCAGCTTGTCCTGGATGCGGGTCTTGTGCGTGCTGACCGTCTTCACCGACAGGTGCAGGTCTTCGGCAATCTCGGTCAGGCGCTTGCCCGCGACGATGCGCTGCAGCACTTCGAGTTCGCGGTTGCTCAGGTCGGCGTGGGCGGGCACCTGCCCGCGGCCACTGAGCTGCTGCACGACGCGCTCGGCCAGGCTGCTCGTCACGTAGGCGCCGCCGCCGGCCACCTTGCGCACGGCGGTCACGAGCTCTGCCGCGGCGCTGTCCTTGGTCACGTAGCCATTCGCGCCGGCCTTGAACGAACGGATCGCGTACTGTTCTTCGGCATGCATGCTGAGCACGAGAACCGCGACCTTGGGGAAATCCGCCTTGATGCGGTGGATCAGGTCAAGGCCGTTCAGGCCCGGCATCGACAGGTCGACGATCGCCAGCGTGAAGGCGTGCTGGCGCAGGATCTCGAGCGCCTGGAAGCCCGAGCCGGCCTCGGCAATGGTCCAGCCGTCGCCCGAGCCGTCGAGGATGCGTCTCAGCCCCTCGCGCACGATCGTGTGGTCGTCGACCAGCAGCAGCCGTTTCAGCAGGGTGCCGTCCGTCATGGCGATGTGCTCGAGGTGTCGCCCTCGCCCGATGAACGCAAGGGCAGGCGCACCGTGATGCGCCCGCCCCCGCCGGGAGGATTGTCGACCTCCAGCGTGCCGCCCAGCAGGTAGGCGCGTTCGCGGATGCCCATCAGGCCGAACGACCCTTCCTTGCGCGTGGCGCTGGCCGGAAAGCCGACGCCGTTGTCGCGCACCGTCAGCACCAGCTGCCCGCCGGCTTGGCGCATCTCGATGCGTACGTCGGTCGCGCCGGCATGCCGGGCCACGTTCGTCAGCGCCTCCTGCACCATGCGATAAACCGTCACCGAGGCCTGCTGGCCGAGCGCCGGGTCGCGTTCGCCGAGGCGAACCGTCACCTCGATGCCCATGCGGCGCGCCGATTCGCGCGCCAGCCACTCCAGCGCGGCGTTCAGGCCGAGGTCGTCGAGCATCATCGGGCGCAGGTCGGCCGCGATGCGGCGCACCGACGCCACGGTATCGTCGAGCATCTCCAGCATGGCGGTGGTGCGCGCCCGGTAGGCCGCGGTGTCGCTCGAAGGGTCGAGGCTCGCGAGGTCCATCTTCAGCGCCGAGAGCCGCTGGCCGAGTTCGTCGTGCAATTCGCGCGCGATGCGACGCCGCTCTTCTTCGCGCGCCTGCACCACGCTGGCCGAAAGTTGCCGCAGGTCGTGGCGCGAGCGCTCCAGCTCGAGCTTTTCTTCGTTGCGTTGGGTCAGGTCGGAGATCACCATCTGCACGACGGTCCGGCCGTGATCGGGCAGCCCGGCGAGCGCAATTTCCACCTTGCGTTGGCCGTTGTTCGTCAGCGCCAGGCACTCCTGCACGACAGGCCTGGCGTCTGCACCGGCTGTGGCGCGCGCCAGCAGCGGCCGCAATCGCGCGTGCGAGTCGGGGTGCAGGAAGGCGAAGATCGATTCGCCGACCAGGGCATCGCCGCCGCCGCCCTTGCCGAACAGCTCGGCACAGGCGTGGTTGGCGAACACGATCCGGTCGTTGTCGGTGATCCAGATCGCGATCGGCGCCATGTCGAAGACGAGGCGAAAGCGGCGCTGGTGTGCGTCGAGCTGTTCCTTCAATGCCTGCTCTTCGCTCAGGTCGCGCAGCAGCGCCGTGAAGTAGCGACGTGGGCCCAGAACGCCGGCGACATCGACGCGCGAAAGCGCGGCCTCGGCCGGGAACTCCTCGCCGTTGGCGCGCAGCCCGGTGATGCGGGCACGCATGCTCATCGGGCGTTCCACGGCGCCCGATTCGCTGAACTGGCGAACATGGTCGGCGTGCGCCTTTCGAACACCCATCGGGATGAAGCGCGACAGGTCGCTGCCCAGCGCTTCCTGGGCCGTGCAGCCGAACATGCGCTGCGCGGCCGGGTTGATCATGACGATGCGCTGCTCGTCGTCGACCGTGACGATCGCCTCGTGCGCCGCGCGGATGATGCCGTCGGGCAGCGGCTCGAAAAGTTGAAACGTACGGCTGTCAGCGGCGGTGTCGTTCACTCGATGCACTCCGTGGCGACGCGCCATCGCGGGCCGCACCTGTCTTCGGATGCGCTGACGATAGCTCGCGGCGCGTCCGACGCTGGGCAGCTCAGGCGTTGCGCTTGACGCAGGTCAACCTGAGGGGCCGAACCGGATTCGGAATATTCCGAATCGCGATCCGGAAAACCACCACTCGTGTCGATCGGATTCCCACGCGACGTCGGCTGCGGCGCCGATGGCGCTTCACGCGAGGTTGACCGATGCTGATGATGTTCGTCAATCAATCGTTGCTTCCAACCCCACAGGAGCCCTTCATGAGCGATTCCATCCAACTCTCCGCCAGCCAATTGCAGGACATCGCGCTGCCCGTGAATCGTCGCGACTTCGTGGACCGCGCCACCCTGTCGGACCTGTTGCGGCTGATGTGCGCCGACGAGGCCATCACACCGCTGAGCGATGCCCAACCCGTGGCACTGCGGCAGGTGCGCGCCGGTGCCGTGCTGTTCCACGAGGGCGCCGACGCCGAGGTGCTCAATTTCGTGCGGGTCGGCATGTTCAAGACGTTCACCACCGCCGAGGACGGCTACGAACAGGTGCTGGGCTTTGCCGGCCGCGGCGAGGTGCTCGGTTTCGATGCCATCGGCAGCGCGCGCCACCCGACGGCGGCCGTGGCGCTGGAAGACTCGAGCGTCTACGCGCTGCGCATGCCCGAGGTCTTCGCGCTGTGCCAGCGACTGCCGGCGTTCGACCGCGCGCTGCACCTCGCGGCAAGCTGCCAATTGGCGCGGCGCGGCGAGCTGGCCGACGTGATGGCCGCGGTCGCCGCCGAAGTGCGCCTGGCGCGCTTCCTCGTGCACCTGGCCGACCACATGCGCGCACTCGGCCAATCGCCGAACCGCTTCGTGCTGCGCATGACGCGGCGCGACATCGCCAGCCACCTCGGCGTGGCGCACGAAACGGTGAGCCGCTCGTTCACCGCGCTGGCGCAATGGGGCTACCTGCGCGTGAGCATCCGCGAAGTCGACATCCTCGACATGGACGGCCTGAAGGCGTTCTCGCGCAGCACCCGGGGCGTGATCGAAGGGGCCCCCGTGCACGCTCACAGCATTGCGCGCCCGTTGCCCCACCGGGCCTCGTCTGCGCGGCCCGCGGCACTGGCGTCCTGAAGGGGTGAGCGGTGCTGCTGTTCGGCCTCGACCCCGACCCGCGCTTCGCGCAGGCGCTGGCCGCTGATCTGGACCAGCCGCTGGCGCCGCATGAGGAACGCCGGTTCGAGGACGGCGAGTGCAAGCTGCGGCCGCTGGTCGATCCGCGCGGCGAGGACGCCTATGTGGTCTACGGGCTGCAGGGCGGGCCGCAGCTCAGCCCGCACGACAAGCTGTGCCGCCTGCTGATGTTCATTGCGACCTTGCGTGATCACGGCGCCGCCAGGGTGAGCGCGGTCGTGCCTTATCTCGCGTACGCCCGCAAGGACCGGCAGACCAAGCCGCACGACCCGCTCAACCTGCGCTACGTGGCGCAACTGTTCGAGGCGGTGGGCACGGCGCAGGTGATCGTGCTCGAGGCGCACAACGTGGCGGCGTATCAAAGCGCGTTCCGCTGCCCGACCCTGCACCTGGAGGGCCATCAGGCGTTCACCGACCTGATCAAGGACTTGGTTGGCGACGCTGCGCTGGCGGTGGCTTCGCCCGACCCGGGCGGCGTCAAGCGTGCCCAGTTGTGGCGCGAGGCGCTGCAGGGCAGCCTGTCGCGCCCGGTCGGTTTCGCGTTCTGCGACAAGCGGCGCAGCGCCGGGTTGGTCAGCAGCGCGAACCTGGTGGCCGGCGACGTGAGCGGTATGACGGTGCTGTTGCTCGACGACCTGATCGCCAGCGGCGAGACGATGCGGCGCGCCGCACAGGCGCTGCGGCAGGTCGGCGCAGCGCGGGTGATCGCTTGTGCGACGCATGGTCTGTTCATCGAGCCGGCGGCCGACGTGCTTGCCGACGCGGCGATTGAACAGATCCTGATCACCGACAGCATGGCGCCTTACCGCTTGCCGCCTGCGGGGCCCGTGAGCGGCAAGCTGCGGATCGCTTCCGCCGTGCCGCTGTTCGCGCGGGCGATCCGGGAATGCCACCAGGCCTGGCAGCGCTGAGACGCTGACGCCGGCACGGCCCGGTTCGACGCAGACCAGGAGGTCAACGCGGGTCACTGTTCAGCGCCGCAACAGCGCACTCGAGGTAGCGCTGCGCCAGCGCCGGCCACTTGTCGGGCATGCGAGGCAAGGGATCAAGCAGGTGCGACATCGCGAGCCGCGCGCGCAGCAACGCGCGCTGCGCGGTGTACAGGGCCATCAACGTCGGCGGGGGACGGTCCGCGAGGGCCTCGACGCAGCCGCTGAACAGCCGGCGTGCAATCCATCCGGCACCGGCCATGCTGCATTCGAGGCCCAGGAAGGCGATTTCCTCGAACGGGTCGACCTGCCGCAACTCGGTGTTGAATTCGAGGCAATCGATCACCACGGGCGGCTGCAGCAGGCAGACGTGTTCCATGCGCAGGTCGCCGTGCCCCTCGACCAGGCGGCCCTGCGAGGCGCGCGTTGCCAACAGGTCCGCGTGCCGCGCCAGTGCCACATCAAGGCGTTCCAGGGCGTGCACTGCGCCGCGCACCGGCACCGGCGCGTGCAGCAGCACGGCGCGATTCAGCGCCTGCTCGCGTTCGACCCGGTCGTGCTGCTGCAGCGCGGCCACGGTGGCCCGAGGGGCACTGCGATAGAAGCCTGCGAGCACCGCGACGAGCGCGTCGATCTCGCCTGTGGTCACGTTCGCGTGCGCGATGCGCTGGTCGAGCATGTCGTGCGCCGGCAGGCGTCGCATCGCCACCAGCCAGTCGACGGTGCGGCCCGGCGCCGGCAATGCTTCGGCGGGCAGCAAGGTGAACGTGTCGCCATGCCGCTGCAACGCGAGCACGCCGAGGTACACCTGGGGCGCCAGCCGGCGGTTCAGCCGCACTTCCTCGCGGCAATAGAAACCGCGCGCGTCGACGGTGGAGAAGTCGAGAAACTCGTGACGCACCGGCTTCTTGAGCTTGAACGCCTTGACGCCGACCAGGAACACCCACGACATGTGCGTCTCGATGCACACGACCGGCGCCTTCGGGTCACCGTACGAAGCCGGTGACCGCAGGAACCGCAGCTTCGGCTCGAGTTGGGACGTTTCGATTTCCATGGTCGACATGGCGAGCCGTCGCCAGCGTGGCGCTTTTCGACATGACCGCGCCGCGCGGGTGCGCGCCAGCACTGGAATCGTGCACCCCGCATCGGTGGGTCGCTTGATGGCCCATGCAGATGCTAGCCCGACTTTCTCACTTTTCAGTGGATAACCTGTGAGTTGAGCGTCCACCACAGCGCAAGTTGTTGATCTGCAATGAGCGCGTGGCGACGGGCTCTGTAGTGGAGACCTTGGTCCTTGCGCCCGGGGCGTTGCGTAC
>JANNKS010000249.1:0-23872 GCA_031396425.1 Rhizobacter sp.
ACCGGCGGGATCTTGCTGCGCGGCACCCAGCGCGAAGACGTGCAGCGCGGCCAGGTGCTGTGCACGCCCGGCAGCGTCCAGCCGCACACCCACTGCACGGCCGAGATCTCCGTGCTGTGCAAAGAAGAGGGCGGGCGCCACACGCCGTTCTTCAGCAACTACCGGCCGCAGTTCTACTTCCGCACGACAGACGTGACGGGTGCGGTGGAGCTGCCCAAGGACAAAGAGATGGTGATGCCCGGAGACAACGTGAGCATCACGGTCAAGCTGATCAACCCGATCGCGATGGAAGAAGGTCTGCGCTTCGCCATCCGCGAGGGCGGCCGCACCGTCGGTGCGGGCGTCGTGGCCAAGATCATCGAATAAGGCGGCGTGACAACTCGCCGGCGGCGCATGCGCGCCGCCGGCGCACACCCAACCCCGCAATCGAAGATTGCATCGCTCTTTAAGGAACTGTCATGCAAAAGCAGAAAATCCGCATCCGCCTGAAAGCATTCGACTACAAACTGATCGACCAGTCGGCGCTCGAAATCGTCGACACTGCGAAGCGCACCGGCGCCATCGTCAAGGGGCCGGTGCCCCTGCCGACGCGCATGCAGCGTTTCGACATCCTGCGTTCGCCGCACGTCAACAAGAGCTCGCGCGACCAGTTCGAAATTCGCACCCACCAGCGCCTGATGGACATCGTTGACCCGACCGACAAGACGGTGGACGCGTTGATGAAACTCGATCTGCCCGCTGGCGTCGACGTCGAGATCAAGCTGCAGTAAAGCGGCCGACCTACCAGTGCGGGTCGGTCAGCGGTTTGCGCGCTGACCCGCAACTGCTACAATCGCAGGCTGTTCCGAGAGCGCTCAAAAGTAGAGACGCCTCGACCATTCAGCCCGGCCAATCGATGTCGGGCATGTGCAACAAAGGCTTCGAATTTCGGGGCTGGAGAATAAGCATGACAACAGCTAGCGCGGGCGAACGCCTCGGGTTGCTGGGCCGCAAGGTGGGCATGATGCGCATCTTCACGGACGATGGCGATGCCATTCCCGTGACGGTGCTGGACGTGTCCAACAACCGTGTCGCCCAGGTCAAGACCGAGCAAACCGACGGCTACAGCGCCCTCCAGGTGGTTTTTGGTGCGCGCAAGGCGTCCCGGGTCAACAAGCCTGAAGCGGGCCACATGGCCAAGGCCGGCATCGAAGCCGGTGAACTCACCAAGGAATTCCGCGTCGCGGCCGATGTTGCAGCCAGCTACAAGCCGGGCGCACATATTCCCGTCGCCGTTTTCGCGGTCGGCCAAACGGTCGACGTGCAGGGCACCTCGATCGGCAAGGGTTTCACCGGCACGATCAAGCGCCACAATTTCCATTCCCAGCGTGCCTCGCACGGCAACAGCCGTTCGCACAACGTGCCCGGCTCGATCTCGATGGCGCAGGACCCGGGGCGTGTGTTCCCCGGCAAGAAGATGTCGGGCCACCTCGGCGACGTGACCTGCACGGTGCAAAACCTGGACATCATTCGCATCGACGAGGCGCGTCAGCTGCTGCTGGTGCGCGGCGCGGTGCCGGGCGCGAAAAACGGCCACGTCGTGGTTCGCCCCGCTGTCAAGGTGCGTGCCAAGAAGGGAGCGAACTGATGCAGCTCGAACTCCTCAACGAACAAGGCCAGGCCACGTCGAAGGTCGACGCGCCCGACACCGTGTTTGCGCGCGACTACAACGAAGCGCTGGTGCACCAGATCGTCGTGGCCTTCCAGGCGAATGCCCGTCAAGGCACCCGCGCCCAGCTCGACCGGGCCGAAGTCAAACACTCGACCAAGAAGCCCTGGCGCCAGAAGGGAACCGGTCGCGCGCGTGCCGGCATGACGTCGTCGCCGCTGTGGCGTGGCGGCGGACGGATTTTCCCGAACAGCCCCGAAGAGAACTTCACGCACAAGGTCAACAAGAAGATGTACCGCGCCGGCATGGCCGCGATCTTTTCGCAGCTCGCGCGTGAGGGGCGCTTGGCGGTGGTCGATTCGCTCAAGGTCGACGCCCCCAAGACCAAACTGCTCGCGGCCAAGTTCAAGGCGATGGGCCTCGATTCGGTGCTCGTCATCTCCGATGTCGTCGATGACAACCTGATGCTGGCGGCACGCAACCTCGCCAACGTGCTGGTCGTCGAACCGCGTTTTGCCGACCCGCTGTCGCTGGTGCACTACAAGAAAGTCCTGATGACCAAAGGCGCGATGGCCCAACTCAAGGAGATGCTGGCATGAGCACGACAGCAACAGCCCGGCCGCGTTACGACGAAGGCCGCCTGGCACAGGTGCTGGTGGCGCCTATCGTCTCCGAGAAGGCCACCTACATCAGCGAAAAGCGCAACCAGATCACGTTCAAGGTCCTGCGCAACGCCACCAAGCCCGAGATCAAGGCAGCGATTGAACTGATGTTCAAGGTCGAAGTGGCCGCCGTGCAGACGGTGACGCAAAAGGGCAAGGTCAAGCGTTTCGGGCGCTCCACCGGCCGGCGTGACCACGTCAAGAAGGCCTACGTGTCGCTCAAGGAAGGCCAACAAATCAACATTGGCGGGGAGACCGCGTAATGGCAATCGTCAAGGTCAAACCGACTTCGCCCGGGCGCCGCACGCTGGTGAAAGTGGTGCACGCGCACCTGTACAAGGGCCGCCCGGAGGCGTCGCTCGTCGAACCGCAGATGCAGAACTCGGGCCGCAACAACAACGGCCACATCACGATCCGGCACAAGGGCGGTGGTCACAAGCACCACTACCGCGTGGTCGACTTCCTGCGCAACAAGGACGCGATTCCGGCCAAGGTCGAACGCATCGAATACGACCCGAACCGCAGCGCCCACATCGCACTGGTGTGTTACGCCGACGGTGAGCGCCGCTACATCATCGCCCCGCGCGGGCTGGACGTGGGTGCCACCATCGTGAGCGGGGCCGAAGCGCCGATCAAGGCCGGCAACACCCTGCCGATCCGCAACATTCCGGTCGGCTCGATCGTGCACTGCGTCGAAATGCTGCCCGGCAAGGGCGCACAGATCGCCCGTTCGGCGGGGACGGCAGTGACCCTGCTGGCGCGCGAAGGCACCTACGCCCAAATGCGGCTGCGTTCGGGTGAGGTTCGCAAGATCCACATCGACTGCCGCGCCACGATCGGTGAGGTGAGCAACGAAGAACACAGCCTGCGCCAGTACGGCAAGGCGGGTGCGCGCCGCTGGAAGGGCATTCGACCGACGGTTCGTGGTGTTGCCATGAACCCGGTGGACCACCCGCACGGTGGTGGCGAGGGCCGCACAGGCGAAGGCCAGGCGCCGGTATCGCCGTGGAACACCCTGACCAAGGGCTACCGCACGCGCAGCAACAAACGCACGCAGACGATGATCGTCGCGCGGCGCAAGAAGTAAGGGGCGGTGCCATGACGCGTTCACTCAAGAAGGGTCCGTTCGTCGACCACCACCTTCAGGCGAAGGTGGAAAAGGCGACGGCGCACAAGGACAAGAAGCCGATCAAGACCTGGTCGCGGCGCTCCACGATCCTGCCCGATTTCATCGGTGTCACGATTGCGGTGCACAACGGAAAGCAGCATGTGCCTGTGTACATCACCGACCAGATGGTCGGCCACAAGCTCGGCGAGTTTGCCCTGACCCGGACGTTCAAGGGTCACCCGGCAGACAAGAAGGCCGTGAAGAAATAAGGGATGGCGACGATGGAAACCCGTTCAATCGTTCGTGGCGTGCGGCTGTCGGCCGACAAAGGCCGGCTCGTTGCCGACCTGGTTCGTGGCCAGCCGGTCGCGCAGGCGCTCAACATCCTGACTTTCACGCAGAAAAAGGCCGCCGGCATCATCAAGAAGGCGCTCGAGTCGGCGATTGCGAACGCCGAGCACAACGACGGTGCCGATATCGACGAACTCAAGGTCAAGACGATTTACGTCGAACAAGGGGCCACCCTGAAGCGCTTCTCGGCACGTGCCAAGGGGCGTGGCAACAGCATCAGCAAGCCCACCTGCCACATTTTCGTGACCGTCGGAAACTAAAGAGAAGACCATGGGACAGAAAATCCACCCGACCGGCTTTCGCCTTCAGGTCACGCGCAACTGGTCTTCGCGTTGGTACGCGTCGAACAAGATTTTCGCGACCATGCTCGCCGAAGACCTGAAGGTCCGCGAGTACCTCAAGACGCGCCTCAAGAGTGCGGCCGTTTCGCGCATCCTGATCGAGCGGCCGGCGAAAAACGCGCGCATCACGATCTACTCGGCGCGTCCCGGCGTGGTGATCGGCAAGAAGGGCGAGGACATTGAAAACCTCAAGGCCGAACTCGCACGCCGCCTGGGCGTGCCAGTGGCGGTGAACATCGAAGAGGTGCGCAAGCCCGAAATCGATGCTCAATTGATCGCCGACAGCATCACTCAGCAGCTTGAAAAGCGCATCATGTTCCGCCGTGCCATGAAGCGCGCGATGCAAAACGCGATGCGTCTGGGCGCTCAGGGCATCAAGATCATGTCGTCGGGGCGCCTGAACGGCATCGAAATTGCACGTTGCGAGTGGTACCGCGAAGGTCGCGTTCCCTTGCACACGTTGAAGGCCGACATCGATTACGGCTTCTCGGAGGCCAAGACCACTTACGGCGTCATCGGGGTGAAGTGCTGGGTCTATCGTGGCGACCGCCTCGGCAAGGGCGAGACGCCGGCGGCGACGAAACCGGAAGCCGGTGACGACGATCGGCGTTCGCGCCGCCCGACGCGCCCAGGAGCCCCGGGCACCGGCGCACCCGGTCCGCGAGGTCCGGCCCCTGATCGCGCCCCGAGGCGCGTGCTCGCCGGTGACGGCAGCGACAAACCCGCAGAAGCCGGCGCCACCAGCCCGGCGCCCAGAACGCCGGCCGTGAAACGCATTCGCAAGGCCGTGGCGCCTGACGGCAAAGGAGAATAAGAATGCTGCAACCTGCACGCAGAAAATTCCGCAAGGAACAGAAAGGCCGCAACACCGGCGTTGCAACGCGCGGCGCCAAGGTGTCGTTCGGTGACTTCGGCCTGAAGGCCATTGAGCGCGGTCGCCTGACGGCGCGCCAGATCGAAGCCGCCCGGCGCGCGATTTCGCGCCACGTCAAGCGCGGTGGGCGCATCTGGATTCGCATCTTCCCGGACAAGCCCATTTCGCAAAAGCCGGCTGAAGTCCGCATGGGCAACGGCAAGGGTAATCCGGAGTACTACGTCGCCGAAATCCAGCCCGGCAAGGTGCTCTACGAAATCAACGGCGTTCCCGAAGAACTCGCGCGCGAGGCGTCCCTGCTGGCTTCGGCCAAGCTGCCGCTGCGCACCCGTTTCGTGGCGCGCCAGGTCGGCGCCTGACGCTGGCGAGGAGAAAACATGAAAGCATCGGAACTCCGCACCAAAGACGTTGCCGGCCTGCAAAAGGAAGTCAGCGAATTGTTGAAGGCTCACTTCGGCCTGCGCATGCAGAAGGCATCCCAACAACTCAACAACCACACCCAGCTGGGCAACACGCGTCGCGACATCGCGCGTGCCAAGACCATCCTGGCCGAGAAGAAAAAGGGGGCTGACAAATGAATCAGGCCGCAGCAGCGACCCCCGTGGTTGCCAAGACCAAGAACACCCGCACCCTGGTGGGCCGCGTCGTCAGCGACAAGCGCAGCAAGACCGTCACGGTCCTGATCGAGCGGCGCACCATGCACGAGCTGTACGGCAAGATCGTCGGCCGGTCCAGCAAGTACCACGCGCATGATGAAAAGGGCGAATACAAGCTCGGCGACGTCGTGGAAATCGCCGAATGCCGTCCCATTTCCAAGACCAAGGCCTGGGTCGTGACGCGCCTGGTCGAGAAGGCGACCAACGTCTAAGCTGAGCGCGCGCCATGGCCTTGGGCCAGGCGCAAGCACAACGGCCGGAACGCTGGGATACTGGTGACCGGCCGTAACTGTTTCTGGCCCCCAACCGGAGAAACCCAATGATCAAAGTCGGTGACAAGCTTCCCGCAGCCAAGCTGCAAGAGTTCATGGAAGTCGAAGGCAATGGCTGTTCGATCGGCCCCAACACCTTCGAAACGGCGGCCCTGACCGCTGGCAAGACCATCGCCGTGTTCGGCCTGCCGGGCGCATTCACGCCCACCTGCTCTGCCAAACACGTGCCGGGTTACGTTGAAAACGCCGCCGCGCTGAAGGCCGCCGGGGTCGACGAAATCTGGTGCCTGTCCGTGAACGACGCCTTTGTGATGGGCGCCTGGGGACGCGACCAGAAGACCGGGGGCAAGGTGCGCATGATGGCCGATGGCAGTGCCGACTTCGCAAAGGCGACCGGCCTGACTCTCGATCTGAACCAGCGCGGCATGGGCTTGCGCTCGAACCGTTATTCGATGCTGGTGGTCGACGGTGTCGTCAAGACTCTCAATGTCGAAGGCCCTGGCAAATTCGAGGTGAGCGACGCAGCGACCTTGCTAGCCCAGGCGAAGACCGCGCTGCGCTGAACCGGCTGAGGTGACGCGCGTGCGGCGCGTCTAACCGGGCCCTTCGGGTAGAAGCGATGTTGTTGACCGATGGCATCCGCAAGCACGGCTTTCGCAAGTGGTACGAGCGCGAGTTGCTGCAAAGCCACGCTCATCTGGTGCTGCTGTTTCTGTGCTCGATTGGGCTGCTCACCTCGTTCGGCTTGCACGGTTCCCACCAGAGCGGGGTCGACCGCCTGATCGACGTCGCGGCCATTGTGTTGTTCGTCGCGGTCGGGTTGTGGTCACTGCGCCGCTACCTCTACTTGCTGATGCACGCCGAGCAGGTCGCCAACCAGGCCGTTTGTGCGCAGTGCAAGACCTACGGGCGCCTCAAGCTCGTAGACGGGCCGCCGCGCCCGGCCGAATCAGTCCGGGTTTGTTGTCGAAAGTGCGACCACGAGTGGACCATCGAAGACTAGAAGAGCTGCCCGATCAGTAGCGCCACGAAACTCAGCAAGATGCTGCTGGCCAACGGGATGAACCACTCACGGCCGAACAGGCGGAACCGGAAATCGCCGGGCAGACGGCCCATGCCCAACTTTTCCAGCCACGGGTGCAGCTGGCTGAAGATCAGCAGGGCCAGAAAGATGACGATCAACCAGCGAATCATGCTGGCGCCTGAGTGGCCGCACCCAACGGCGGCAAATACCACCCGGATCTGACGCGCCGCGCGCGCCCCCAACTGTTGCACGTGGTCGTCACACCTGTCCTGAGCGCAAGCCGGGAAGCCAATGGATCAGTCGACACGTCGTCCTTTCACAGGGTGTGGCTTCGATCGCCCGAGGAAAACCCCAGGGCATCAAGTGCCACGCCCTTTGCAAACCCGATCACCTTGAAGAGCTCGCCCATCTCATGCTCCGTGATCAGCTTCTGGGCGTGCGCGCGTTCCTTCACATCGGCAGACTCGAGCAAGCAGAGCAACCCACAGTTGAGCAAGAAGCGCGCTTGCGAGGTGTAGCCCAGCACGGTCAGACCGTTGTCCTGGCCTGCCAGAGCAATGCCGGTGAAATTGATGTGCGCGGTGATGTCTTTCAGTCCCACGTCTGCCAACGGATCGGCGTCGCTCTGGTGGGCGCGATGGCACATCAGCGTGCCACCGCATCGTTGTGGATGGTAGTACTCATGTTCGGGGAAACCATAGTCGAGGAAGAACATCACCCCGCGATGCAAGCGCGCAGCCAGGGTGGCGATAAAAGCCTCCGCCTGGGCGTGGATCTCGGTGGTTGTGTCGGGCCAGGCAGCCGGCTGCACTGGTGCGCTCAGTGCGCTGGGTCGATCGGCCCATGCGAAGGCGCCGTCGTGGGTGACCACGCCGCGCTCCAGCCAGGCACGGCCGTCGAAGTGCAGCAGCTGGACCGGCATCGCATCGAGCACTTCGTTGCCAATGACCACGCCGTGCAGCTTCTCGGGCAACGCATCGAACCAGTGCACTTTGTCCGCGTGGCCGTGGAGACGCGCGCGTTGGCGTTGCCGCAACGCGCCGGAGAGGTCGACGATGTTGTACCGGCTCACGCGGTCGCCCAAGGCGTCGAGCAGATCGTGAGCGAGAGCGCCCGAACCGGCGCCGAACTCCCACACTTCATCGTCGTCGCAGGCCGCCAGCGCCTGAGCCACCTGGTTGGCCAGCGCGAGCCCGAAAAAGCGCGAAAGTTCGGGCGCAGTGACAAAGTCGCTGCCCGACGATGGCATGGCGCCGAACTTGCGGCCCGGCGAAGAGTAGTAGCCCAATCCGGGTGCGTAAAGCGCCAGCGCCATGAAGCGATCGAACGACAACCAGCCGCCTTGCCGAACAATGGCCTCGCGAATCAGCGTCACCAGTGGCGCCGATACACTGGGGCTCTCAGCGATTCGCATTTGCAGATTGTAGAAAACCATGCGCGCACGTCCTGTCTGTCTGGTCACCGGTGCCGCTCGGCGACTTGGACGGGCCATTGCACTGGAGCTGGCCGCACATGGCTTCGACATCGCCGTGCACTACCGTGCGTCGCACGCCGAAGCCGATGAAACTGTCCAGGCGCTGCAAGGCCTGGGTGCGGTGGCGCTGGCCTTTCCGGCCGACTTGTCCGACGAGACCGCCTGTCGCGCGCTGCTCGGCCAGGTGGTGGGTCGCCTCGGCCGCGTGGACGCGGTGGTCAATAACGCCTCGACTTTCGAGGCTGACACTGTGCAAAACTTCGGCCATGCGGCGATGGAACGCCATTGGCGCGCCAACACCGCACCGGCCATCCTGCTCGCACAGAGTTTTCATCAGCACCTGCGTGGTCGCGGCTCCAGCGGTTGTGTCGTCAATCTGCTTGACCAGAAACTCTGGAACCCGAACCCCGACTATTTCTCCTACACCTTGTCCAAAGCGGCATTGCAAGCTGCCACCGTGATGCTGGCCCAGGCCCTCGCACCGCAACTTCGGGTTTGCGCCGTAGCGCCCGGGGTCACCCTGCCCTCGGGAAAAATGAGCGAAGAGCAATTTGAGATGGCCCACATGATGACGCCGCTGAAGCGTTCTTCGACGCCGTTGGACGTGGCGCGCGCGGTGCGGTTTCTCATCGAGTCCCCGGCCGTCACCGGAACGACGTTGCTCGTCGACGGCGGCCAGCATCTTCAGCCGCAGGCCCGTGATGTGTTCTACCTTGTGCAGGGCGAAGCGGTGAGCGGCCCATGAACCAGACAACACCGCTGGCCCTGCTGGTCGATTGTCGGCGCCTGTTCCTGCGCGGATTCGAAGTGCAAGTCAACATCGGCATCCATGAGTTCGAGCGGCGCGCGCCGCAGCGCGTCGTGTTCGACATCGATCTCTACGTTCCACTCCAGGGTTCAACCCCGCTGAATGACGCGATCGAGGAAGTGCTCGACTACGATTTCATCCGCCGAGCCGTCTTTGAGCGCGTCGAACAGGGGCATATCCAGTTGCAGGAAACGCTTTGCGACGACCTGCTGGCGCGCATGTTGGCCCGCCCTGAAGTGAGGGCCGCACGCGTTTGCACCGCGAAGGCCGATGTGTACCCCGACTGCGAAGCGGCGGGCTGCGAGCGCTTTGCGATGAAGGAGGCGAAATGACAGCGGAACGCCTGGCCGAAACGCAGGGCAAACGAAGCGTCGAGATCAGCAAGCTCGACAAACGGCTGCACCGACTGGTGGGGCAGGCGATTGGCGACTTCAACATGATCGAAGAGGGCGACCGGGTGATGGTGTGCGTCTCCGGCGGGAAGGACAGCTACGCCCTGCTCGACATCCTGATGAGCCTGCGCGAACGGGCGCCCATTCGCTTCGACATCGTGGCCGTCAACCTGGACCAGAAGCAACCCGGTTTCCCCGAGCAGGTGCTGCCAGACTACCTCAGCGCGCGAGGCGTGCCTTACCGCATCGTCGAACAGGACACGTATTCGATCGTGAAACGCATCATCCCCGAAGGCAAGACGATGTGCAGCCTGTGCTCGCGCCTTCGGCGCGGCATTCTGTACCGGGTGGCCGGTGAAATGGGGGCAACCAAGATCGCGCTCGGGCATCACCGCGATGACATGCTGCAGACCCTGTTCATGAACATGTTCTTCGGCAGCAGAATGAAGGGCATGCCGCCGAAACTGGTCAGTGACGACGGCAAGAACATCGTCATTCGCCCGCTCGCCTATGTGGCTGAAACCGACCTGGAGCGGTGGGCGATGCACCGTCAGTTCCCGATCATCCCGTGCAGCCTGTGCGGCAACCAGGACAACCTGCAGCGCGTCCAGATCAAAGCGATGCTGCGCCAATGGGAACGAGACTACCCGGGCCGAACCGACAACCTGTTGACCGCCATGGGCAACGTCGTGCCGTCGCACCTGATGGATCGCCAGCTGTTTCCCTTTGCAACCCTCAAGACCTCCGGCTTGGCCGAACCCGGGGGTGATCGCGCTTTCGACGACGCGTCGCCCACGGAATGCAGCAACCCCGCCATGGCGTTGACCTCGATCGCTGCGCCAACGACGCAACCTCGGTCACTGGGGGCCCGGCCATGCACGCAATGACACTGCTGCTATCGGCGGCACTGGCCCTTGGCGGCTGTGCCACGATCGATCAGCTCGACAGCGATGTCACCACGTTCAGCCAATGGCCCGCCGGGCGCAAGCCTGCGGGCTACGCCTTCGAGCGGCTGCCATCACAACAAGCGCGCGCCGAGCAACAGCAAACGCTGGAAGGCGCCGCCAGACGTGCCATCGAGGCGGCCGGTTTCACGCTTGAAGCCGACCTGAATGCGGTCGAATTCAGCATCCAGGTCAGTGCCCGTGTGGCGCCCAACGAGCGCGCCTTCTACGGCGACCCGTTCTGGTGGCATGGCGGCCTCTATGGGCCCCAACGCCGAAGTTACTACTCGCCGTATTGGGGGTTCAACCTGGCGGCGCCAAGCTACGAGCGCGAAGTGGCCGTGCTGATTCGCGACCGGAAAACCGGCCAGACGCTGTACGAAGCCCGGGCGACGTCAGATGGCGCGTCTTCGGCTTCCAGCACCCAGCTGGCGGCGATGTTCGAAGCTGCGCTGAAAGACTTTCCGAACACCGGGTTGAACCCGCGCCGCGTCCGTGTCGAACTCGGTCCATAACGAGCAAAGTCCGGCCACGCGCGGTTCAGGGTGCGGCGTCTGCAGCGAGTGAACGCAGGTCGCCTTCCCAGCCCTTGAGCTTGCCAACCAGCACGGCCCGCTGGGCCGCACTGGTGGCGTTGTGCAGGTTGGCAGCAAAGGCGCAGTTGTATTGGGTCAGGTTTTGCGCATAGCGTTGGTACTCGGGTCTGGGCGAGCGCATGGCGCGTTCGACGTAGGTGCGCAGCGCCGCCTGGGCTTGATCGATCGTGGCCCCGTCGGTTCTGAGCCGGCGCAGCATTTGAAGCGCGTCCTGCTGCCGCTGCTTGCGCTCGTTGAACCAGAGCTCGGCGTCGAACGGGGAGCCGGCCACCGACTTGGCAATGCGCTCGCGCTGACTCTCGTCGAGTGGTCCGTAAAAGGTCTCAGCCCGATCCACCGTGCGCTTGACGGAGTCCTTGAGTCGCTGGGCCGGGTCAGCCTGCAGATAGTCGGCGCGAAACTCCTCGTTGCCCTTCGCGTAACGACGCTCGATGTGCTTTACCTGCTCCGGGCTCAGGCTGAGCATCAATTCCGCGGCGGGAAGGATGATCTGATCGATCGAAACGTCGACCCGCCCGCGCGCGTCGGTCCACCAGTCGCAGACTCGCTCAGCCGACGTCGGGTTGGGCACGTCGGTCCTGGCCCGGGCCAACAGCGCTG
Organism: Rhizobacter sp.; assembly: GCA_031396425.1. GTDB lineage: Bacteria > Pseudomonadota > Gammaproteobacteria > Burkholderiales > Burkholderiaceae_C > JAEMQF01. The sequence continues at coordinate 11,751 of JANNKS010000249.1, forward strand.
CATAGTCGGTCAGCTGGGTTCGCCGGTGCCATGCGTGCCAGCGGGTGAGCGCCTGCCGGGCCCTGGGCGTCTGGCCATCGGTGAAGTCAAGGTAGCCATCGAGCCACCAATAGGCCAGTTCGTCGGCTTGGTTATAGCCAAATCGTAACGCACTGCACGCCCCCAGCAGAGCGAGTGCCACGACGAGCGCAGCAATAATTCCCGATCGAACCAAGGAGCGGCTCATGGCGTTGAACATCGTGATCATGGCAGCGGGCAAAGGCACCCGGATGAAGTCGAACCTGCCCAAGGTGCTGCACAAGCTGGCCGGGCAAAGCCTATTGCAACACGTTCTGAAAACAGCCGCCGAACTGAAGGCCGAACGCATCGTGACGATCACTGGCCACGGTGCCGAGCTGGTCGAGTCGGCGGTGACGGCGCCGAATCTGAGGTTCGTGCGCCAGATGCCCCAGCTGGGCACCGGCCATGCCGTGCAGCAGGCCGTGCCCGCGCTGATCGACGAAGGCACCACGCTGATCCTCAATGGTGACGTTCCGCTGATCCGGTCCGACACCTTGCGCGCTCTGGTGCAGGCCTGTGGTGGGCGGCAGCTTGCGCTGTTGACGATCGAACTGCCCGACGCCACCGGCTACGGTCGCATCGTGCGCGAGGGCACGGCAGTGCGCGCGATCGTGGAACACAAGGACGCCTCGGCGGCGCAGCGCCGGATCCGCGAGGTCTACACCGGCGTGATGGCTGCGCCCACGGCACTGCTCAAGCGTTGGTTGGGCCGGCTGAAGAACGACAACGCCCAGGGCGAGTACTACCTGACCGATGTGGTGGCGATGGCGGTGGCCGATGGGATTGGCGTGACCGCCAGCGCGGCGGGCAGCGAAACCGAGGTGCTGGGCATCAACAGCCCGGTGCAGTTGGCCGATCTGGAGCGCCGTCATCAACGTGCGCTGGCCGAGGTGATGATGGAGGCCGGTGTGCGCCTGGCCGACCCCGGCCGCATCGACGTGCGCGGCGAGCTGCAGACCGGCCGCGACGTCGAGATAGACGTCAACTGTGTTTTCGAAGGCTGCGTGCAACTCGGCGACAACGTGCGCATCGGTGCGAACTGCTGCATCCGCAACGCCAGCCTGGGTGACAACGTCGTCGTGCACCCGTTCACGCACATCGACGGCGAAGCGCTGGGGGTCAAGGTGGGCGCAGGCTCGCTGATCGGTCCGTTCGCGCGCCTGCGCCCCGGTGCCGAACTCGCCGAGGACGTGCACATCGGCAACTTTGTCGAAGTGAAGAATTCGACGCTGGCACGCGGGGCGAAGGCGAACCACTTGGCCTATCTCGGCGACACCACGGTCGGTGAGCGGGTGAACTACGGTGCCGGCAGCATCACTGCCAACTACGACGGCGCCAACAAGCACCGCACCGTGATTGGTGCGGACGTTCACGTCGGCAGCAACTGCGTGCTCGTCGCGCCGATCACGATCGGCGCCGGCGCGACCATCGGTGCGGGTTCCACCGTGACGCGCAATGCGCCGCCGGGCCAGTTGACGCTGGTGCGGGCCAAGCAGGTCGCCATCGACAGCTGGACGCGGCCGACGAAGAAAAAGTAAGGCGGCGGCACGGGCTGCCGTCAGAACCTCATGGTGCGACGGCACCTTTGGCAGTTTCGAGCGCGAGGCACAAGTCTTCCCAGGCCCGCGCCTTGTCCTCCGGGTTGCGCAGAAGGTAGGCCGGGTGGTAGGTCACGATCAGCGGCACGCCGTGGTAGTGATGCACCCGACCGCGCAATCGGCCCACCGGTTCGTTGCTGCGCAACAGGCTTTGCACCGCGAAGCGCCCCATCGCGAGAATCAGGCGTGGCTTGAGCAGTGCGATCTGGCGGATCAGAAACGGCTCGCACTGCGCCAGTTCGTCGGGCTGCGGGTTGCGGTTGCCGGGCGGGCGGCATTTGAGGGTGTTGGCAATGAACACCTGCTGCGACGCAGACGCTTCGCCGCGCGTCAGTTGAATGGCGCGCAGCATGGCGTCGAGCAGCTGGCCCGATTTCCCAACGAAGGGTTCACCTTGCCGATCTTCCTGTTCGCCCGGCGCTTCGCCGACCACCATCCATTGCGCCTGGACACTGCCGGTGCCGAACACGGTCTGGGTGCGGCCCCCGCACAAACGGCACGCGGTGCAGCCCTCGACGGCGGCACGCAGCTGCGGCCAGTCCATGGTGTCGATGCCGGCCGGCCGTTGGCCCGGTTCGGCGCGTGGCGGTGCGTTGTTCGCCGGTTCGGAAGGGGGGGCGATGACGCGCGCTTGCGGCGCGGGCGCGGCAGTGGCCGCCTCAGGCGGCAGTGCTGATGACGTGATCTGCCCATCCGACGCCGTTGCCGGCTCCGGGCGAGTGCTGTCTGGCCAGAGATGGATACCCATCTCGCGCAGCATGGCGCGCTGGCGCTCACTCCACTTCATTGCAGGCCCGCAGTGAAGTTGATGCGATCTGCAGGCTCATCACGACGGCATCTTCGCGCCGCCCTTGCGCAGCAGGGTAGTAGCCCTTGCGAAGCCCAGAGGCGCGAAACCCGAACTGTTCGTAGATGGACTGTGCGCGCTGGTTGCTCCGGCGCACTTCGAGCCACAGTGAGTGCGCGGCCTCGCTGCGGCACCGCTGCACCAGCGTGCCGAGCAGGTGGCGGCCGTGGCCGCACCCCTGCACGTCGGGCGCGACGGTCAAGTTGAGCAGGTGCATTTCCTCCACACCCGACATCGCGACGAAGTAGCCGAGCAGTTTCCCTTGCGCGTGGCACATGAGTTGCGTCGCATGACCGGCACTCAACGAGTCGATGAAATTGCCACGGCTCCACGGAAATTCGTAGGCCGCCTGTTCGATGCGGAGCACGGCGTCGATGTCCTGCGGCGTCATCGCACGGAAGCGGGCGGCCGAGGCGCGCTGCGGGGTCATTGCGCGTTGCGCTGTGCGGCGCGTTCGTCAATCGTCTGTGCGACCTTGTCGCGCACATAGCTGGGCAAGGCTGCAACGACGTCAACCGCTGCGCCCTGCGCCCACAGTGTGCCGGCCAGGCGCAGCAATGCAGCCGCGCGCGGCAGTGCCTGCGGTCGGCAGCGTGCCGGGCCGGTGGCCAGGCGGCCTGCAAAGGCCGGCAAGGCGTTGCCCGCGATGTGGCTTGCAGGTTGTGCGGCCCAGCGCTCATTCAAGGCCTGCGGGCTGAACAGCGTCGGTTCGTCGAGAACCGACCACGCGCCTCCAGCGTATCGATACTGGGCGGCGTAGATCTGATCCATGCGCGCATCCATGGCCACCCACATTTGCAGCGACTCGGCTCCTTCGCGTGCATCTTCAGCGACCGCCATCAAGGTGTCGATCGACAGCACCGGTTTGGCCGCGCCGAAGGCCAGACCCTGGGCCACCGAACATGCGGTGCGCAGCCCAGTGAAAGCACCGGGGCCGCGACCAAAACCGATCGCCTGCATTTGCTCGAGGTTCGAGTCGGCCTGACGCAGCAGGCCCATCACGGCAGGCAGAAGCGCTGCCGATGCGCGTGCCCCGCCAGGGGCCTCGTGGACCCAGGTTCGACCGGCGACGCACAGGCCGACAAAAAGTTGTTCGCCGGAGGTGTCGAAAGCGAGCAAGGCGCTCATGCGGGTTCGGCGATCGGCAATCGGGTGCCCGCTGCTCTGAGACCCAGCAACAGACCCAGCGTCACGAATCCGAGTCCGATCAACACGGTGGGCGTCAAGGGCTCGCCCAGCAGCGGCACCGCGCCCAGCGCCGAGATCACCGGAACGAGCGCGGTGATCATCACGGTGCGCATCGGCCCGAAGGTCGTCACGACCTGGGTGTAGGCCACGCCGGCGATCAGCATCGCGATGCCGCCCTGGTAGACGGCCTGAAAACTGAGTTCACGCCATGACGCTTCGGCCAAACGGCTCGGCCAAAGGCCCAGGCTTGCGCCCAAGGCGTACAGCGGCACGAACGTGATCAGGCAACTGAACGCCACCGCGACCGTCGCTTCGACGGCACCGATGCGCCACTTCCGGCACAGCACGGTGTACAGCGCCCAGGTCAGCGAGGCGGCAAGAAAGAGCAGGTCACCTTTCCAGACGTCGCCGCCCCTGAACGCCAACCACAGGCTGGTGGCGCCAACGATCAGGTCGCCCAGCACGATCAGTGTCAGGCCCACAGCGCGCCAGGGCTGAATGCGTTCACCCAGCAGCGCGGCCGCCAACAGCGCGGTCCACAGAGGCAATGAGCCAGGCAACAGCACCGCACCGTGCGCCGCCGGGGCGAGGAAGAAGGCGGTGTACGCCAGGCAGCAGTAGCCGACCCCGGCGATCGCGCCGAGCTGCAGTGTTCGGCGCAGGTTCACTCCGCCAAGAACCGAAACCATCCCGCCAAACCGTGTGAACCGCCAGAGCAGCAACGGCAGCACCGCCAGGCCGGAAAACAGAAAGCGCACAAACGCAATGTCGAAGGGCGTCAGTGTGTGCTTGGCGCTCGAGCGGGCGATCAGGATGAACGAGGACCAGATGCACAATACCGCGACCGCGCAGCCCACGCCCAACCACTTTTGGCTTGGACTCATCGGACAAGTTTAGGTCACGCGCGGTCGGTCTTGCGGGCGACGCGCCGTCACCTTCGATGACTTGGGGCCGCAGCCGCAACCGCCCACCCCGAAACCCAATCATGAACGCATTCAATCTGATCGACTGGCTCGGGTTCGCCGCCGCGACGCTGACCACATCGTCTTTCGTGCCGCAGGCCTGGCTGACATTTCGCACCCGCGACGTGAGCGGCATTTCGCTCGGCATGTACAGCGTATTCACGCTGGGCATCGTGGTCTGGTTCGCCTACGGCTGGATGCTGGGGGCCTGGCCGGTCATCGTTGCCAACGGCGTCACCCTGGTACTGGCAGCGGGCATCCTGCTGATGAAGATCGTGCATGGTCGGGGCGGCTGAGGCGCAGGCTTGTATTGACCTGGTTCCACGGGGGCATGTGCCACCGGCGCTCGACCGGCGCGCCCCGGGACGCGCCCCTGACAGCGCAGGTCAGAAGGGGTTGTTCGCCGCCCGCGACAGCGCCAGGTTGCCCAGCAGGCGATGCCCGTTGGGGCCCAGCAGGCGATCGTTGGCCCACAGGTAGTTCGCGGGCGCGACCGCGCCTGCGACCAGCGTTGCCGTGGTGCACGCCGTCACCACGGGTGCCACCAAGACATCGCAAGCCGGCGCGATGACGTTGGTGAAACCGTTGCCTCCGGGGTTCCTGATGACCGCTTGCACCAGTTCGTCGGTAAGCAACAAGCCGATGCGACGCCCGTCGTTGGTGATCTTGATGCGCAATTTGGCGTTGAAGCGTTTCGTCAACCGCGTGAGCAGCGCCGCCCGGCCGGGAACAAGCGCGTCTTCGGCCAGGGCGAATGGCGTCAGGCCCAGATCGGGCACCGTGGAAATCAGCACCTTGCCGCCTGCGTCGGCGATGCGATTCACCTGGGCGGCCAAGGCCTCCCCCAGGCCTTCGAGTCTGGCGGTGAGAACGGCCTCGGTCTGGACCACGCCAGCGACGGTTGAATCGAGCAGCGCGTATTGTTCGAAGATGTCGTTCGCACCGGCCAGGACCGGCACCAGGTCCTTTTCGGCGAACGTACCAACGGCTGTGACTTGCGCTGCGACGTCGGCCACCTTGGCCCCGGCCGCCGCGAACATTTGTGCAGTGGCGACCGCGCCAACGGTGTTCGGGCAGCCGGCGAATTGCAGGCCATAGGCAGTTGCCAGCGACTGCACCCACACCGGGTTGGCTTTGCAGTCGAGCGCGGTGGTGCCGGTCACGACCGCGTTGACGGTGTGCTTGCTGCCGTCGCTGTTGATGACGCTGGTCTCGTCGCCAATCGCGATCAGGCGGGTGGGCACGAAACGATCGATCGGTTCACCCCCTCCGCAGGAAACCAGCAGGGCCACGCCGAGGCATTGGCCCAGCGTCGCGGCGGGGCGCAATCCGTTCCAACTCATCTTCATCCAGTGCTCCTAGGGTCGTCGGTCTTGGGCGTTCATGCGGCCGCCGCGCGCTGCAAACGGTCGCGCACGCCGTCCCATTCATCGCCTGGCGGGGGTTCTTCCACCCAGATGAGTCGCACCTGCGCGGCATCGAAATCGCGCAGGGCGGCAAACAGTTCGTGGGCAGCGGCTTCGGGCCGCAATGGCATGCGTCGGTGCAGCACCCCAGGTGCCACGCTGGCCGGCAGGGAACGTGAATATACCGCCAGCCGGATGGCCGAGGTGCCGAGCATGTCGAGCGCGGTCTTGAGCGTCGCCGCCGGCATGATGCGAAGCTTGGCACGCGGTGCGTAGTGCGCGGCGAGCGTTCCCGGCGCGCGCGGCGACGTGGCGTCGGGTTCGAGCAGCGCTTGTCCCAGCACGCTTTCGATGCGCGCGCGCTGCAGAATTCCGGCGCGCAGCAGCACCGGCTGCGCGCCGGAGCAATCGACGATGCTCGATTCGATGCCGACCTGGCAGTCGCCCCCGTCGAGCACCATCAGTTGGGGGCCGAATTCGGCCTCGACATGGGCTGCGCGGGTTGGGCTCAGGCGCCCGAACAGGTTTGCACTCGGCCCGGCCAGGCCGGGCACACCCAAATGTTTGCACGCGCTCAGCAAGGCCAGCGCCACCGGGTGGGCCGGGCAGCGCAGGCCTATCGTCTGCTGGCCGCCGGAGGCTGCCGCGGCGACGCCGTCGCGGCGCGCCATGATCAGCGTCATCGGGCCGGGCCAGAACGCGTCCATCAGGCGCCGGGCAAGCTCGGGCGGGGTCGGGGTGAAGGCCAGTGCGTCATCGGGCTGCGCGACGTGAACGATGAGCGGATGCTCGGTGGGGCGCCCCTTCGCGGCAAAGATTCGCGCCACTGCAACATCGTGGTCGGCGCGGGCGCCCAGGCCATAAACGGTCTCGGTCGGGAACGCCACCAGCTCGCCCGCCGCCAGGTGGCGCGCCGCCTGCTCGACGGCCTGCCCGTCCCGCCCGTCGAGAATCACGGCCTCAGAACGCCTCGATGCCCAGGCACTGTGCTGCTTGCAATGCCGTGGCGCGCGTCTGCGCCGGCGTGGCGCCGGTGAGGGTGAGGTGGCCCATCTTGCGCCCGCGCCGCGCCACGGCCTTGCCGTACAGGTGCAGGTGCGAACCCGGCAGCGCCAGTACGCTCGGCCAATCGGGTGGGCGCTCCACGCCATCCGCTGTGAACCAAAGGTCGCCGAGCAGGTTGAGCATCACGGACGGCGAGTGTTCGCGAGGGGCGATCAGCGGCGCACCCGTGAGCGCGCGCACCTGCAGTTCGAATTGCGAGACGTCGCAGGCGTCGATGGTGGCATGGCCGGAATTGTGCGGGCGCGGGGCCATCTCGTTGGCCACCAGGCGGCCGTCTTGCAACACGAAGAACTCCACGCACAGCACGCCGACGTATTCCATCGCCTCGGCGAGCCGCCGCGCATGGGCGACTGCGGCAGCTTCGTGCTGAAGCGCGAAGGCGCTCGCCGGGCTTTGTGTCACCGCCAGAATGCCGGCGCGGTGCAGGTTCTGCTGCACCCCGTAGTTCACCATCCCGCCCTGCGCGTCGCGAGCGACGATCACGCTGAGCTCCAGCGCCAGCGGCAGCAACTGCTCGAGGACGCAGGTAACGCCACCCAGTTTGCCCCACGCGGCCGCAAGCTCTGCACGGTCACGCACCCGCACCTGGCCCTTGCCGTCATAGCCCAGGCGGGCTGTCTTCACGATGCCGGGCAGCAGTGCGTCGTCGACGGCATCGAGTTCGGCCGCTGTTTCAAGCACCGCATGGGCGGCGTACGGTACCCCGCAGCGCCGGAAGAGCGACTTTTCCGCGGCGCGGTCCTGGCAAATGGCCACCGCCTCCGCGTTCGGCGCCACCGGCCGGTGCGCACCCAGCGTCACGAGCGCGTGCGCCGGAACGTTTTCGAATTCGGTGGTGATCGCCGCGCAGCGCTGCATCAGCTGCGCCAGGCCCTGTTCGTCCAGATAGTCGGCGCGGATGTGATAGCTGGCGACCAGACCTGCCGGGCTGGTGGGGTCGGGGTCGAGCACGGCGGTGAAATAGCCCATGCGTTGCGCGGCGTGCACGAACATGCGGCCCAACTGGCCGCCGCCCATCACGCCCAGCGTGGCGCCGGGGGCGATGAACCGATTCATTTGAGCTCCGCAGTCATCGCGCGTGCCGCTTCGGTCTGCCGGGCGCGAAAAGCATCGAGCCGGTCGCGCAGCGTTTGGTCCTGATTGGCGAGCATGGCCACTGCGAACAGGGCTGCATTCGCTGCACCCGCCGGGCCGATGGCGAAGGTGGCCACGGGCACCCCCTTGGGCATTTGCACGATCGAATGCAGCGAATCCACCCCGTTCAGAAACTTGCTCGCGACCGGCACCCCCAGGACGGGCACGGTGGTCTTGGCGGCAAGCATGCCAGGCAGGTGGGCGGCGCCGCCCGCGCCGGCAATGATGGCCTTGAGGCCACGCGCCGCCGCACTCTGCGCGTAAGCAAACATGTCGTCCGGCATGCGGTGCGCCGAAATGACGCGCGCTTCGTGGGCGACACCGAACTCGGCGAGAATCTCAGTGGCGGCGCGAAGGGTGTCCCAATCGCTACTGGACCCCATCACCACGCCAACCACCGCTGGCGCCTGATTCATGCGCTCGCTCCCTGTGCTTGACCAACCTTGAATTGTAGGCGGGGTGGCACAAACTCCGATTGCCGCCCCCCTCACAACCGACATCGCCACCATGCAGGACATTACCGTTCAGAACTTCGAAGCCGACGTCATCAACGCGTCCCTTCAACAGCCGGTGCTTCTCGACATCTGGGCGCCCTGGTGCGGCCCGTGCAAGTCGCTGGGGCCGATTCTGGAGGGGCTCGAACTCGCCTATGCCGGTCGGTTCAAGCTGACCAAACTCAATTCCGACGACCAGCCTGAGATTGCCGGGCAGTTGTCCCAGATGTTCGGCGTGCGCAGCATCCCGTTTTGCGTGTTGTTCAAGGGCGGCCAGCCGGTCGACGGCTTCGTCGGTGCATTGCCCGAGGGGCAGGTGCGGACCTTTCTCGACAAGCATGTCGACTCGGCGGAACAGGCGGCGGCGAAAGACGACGTCGAAGCGGCCGAGGAGTTGCTGGCCGATGGCGACGTTGACAGCGCCATCGAAAAGCTGCAAGAGGCCGTGGCGATCAACCCTGGCAGCGATGTGGCCCGGGCAGATTATTTGCGCGCGCTCCTGCTGGCCGGCCGGGTGGCTGACGCACGGCGTGCGTTTGACCCGGTGGCCGGCAAGGTCCTGCTGGACGCTCGGCTCGCGGCCTTCGGCCACTGGCTCGCCGCATGCGAACGGGCGCCTGCGGCACGCGCGGTTGATGCACTGAAAGCGGCGATCACCGCCAACAAGCGTGATTTCGATGCGCGCCTCGAATTGGCGCAGGTGCTGTTCGCCGGCCAGAACTTCACCGATGCGATGGACGAACTGCTCGAGATCGTGATGCGAGACAAGGCCTGGAACGGTGAAATCGCGCGCAAGACGATCGTCGCCATCCTCGAAGTGATGAGCAAGCCCGCGCCTGCAAAACCCGAGCCGACTGCACCTAAGGGCGCCCTGGAAATCTCCGGCAAAGTGGCTGCTGCGCCAGCGGACCCCGTGGTTGATGCTTATCGGCGGCGGTTGAGTATGGCGCTGTTTTGATTCGCTTGATTGCTCGACCTGGAACTTGCTCAAACTAGCGAGCAGGTAGCTCGCTCGGCAATGATGCTAGGCAGTTGAGGATAGTGTGCTGCATCGTCGAATGCACTTTCCACGCTTCTTCGGCGAGTTCGGCGTGCCGTTTCTGAGATTCGAGGTTGCCCGTGGCACCAAAGACTTGGCTTAGTCGACTATGGGTGCTAGCCCGATCATCGGGATGCGCTTTGGGGTCCAAGAGATCTTGCGCCGCGATGGCGTCACGAATAGAAGCGTCGATGTCTCCAGTCTGAAGTCGACACCAAGCTTGATCAGCCAAGAGACTGCTGTGCATTCGATTTAGCCCTTCTCGCACCGCCAAATCGAGATGTTCCTCATACAACCTGAGCGCTTGTTCGGATTCGCCTAGTAAGGAAAGAATCTGTGCCCGAAGGATTGGAACTAGGGAATTGAGACTATTCGTGCCTACGATCTGATCGAAATGCAGCACAGAGTTGGCGCTCATCAGCGCGTGCTCACCGCCGGGCGATTGAGCGAGTCCGCAAAACTGGGTCTGCCGTAGATTTGCTGCGCGAAGCCAAGCCATGTTATGCAGGAATGCGCTAGTCGTCGCGTCATCTCCTTCAGTGTTTGCGTGCACGCGAGCCTTCGTGTACCAAGGCTGCGCCAAGTCGAGCCGGCCTGCTAGGTGAAAGGCATCGGCAGCGACCAGGGATGATCGAGACAGCGCCGCATGATTGGTAGGGCTCGAAGTCTGGATGGAGCGATGCAGATGCTTTGCCATCAATTCGAATTCGCCGCAGAGATACTCGACATGTGCAAGCCATGCGGCAGTTAGAGCGATCAGATCATCATTCTCGGAGACTTCACTCAATGCATACGCGCGATGGAATTTCTCTCGGGAAAGCGAGTGCATATCTCGAAAATGGCGCAGCAAACCCTCTGCCAAATTGATGCGCGCCGACAGAACGTCCTTGGGGTCACTTTGATATCGCTTTCGAAGGACGCTGATGGTTTCTTCTGCCTCGGCAAGAAAGCCCTGGCGCGCTCGATAGCAGGCTCTTTCAGCGAGCAAACAGTCTTGTGACAGGCGGCTACTTGCGGAAGCAATTCGCGCTTCAAGTTGACGCAATAGCCGAGAAACCGGCGCGCTCATCTCTGCAAACGATCAAGGGCCTCGCGATACTTCGCCACGGTCCGCTCGATCACGTCCGGAGGCAAAGGAGGTGGCGGGCTGCGCTTGTTCCAGGGGCGACCGTCAACACTGGCCTGCTCCAGCCAGTCGCGGATGAATTGTTTGTCGAAACTTGGCGGATTGGAACCTTCGGCGTACTCATCCGCAGGCCAGAAGCGCGAAGAGTCCGGTGTCAATACCTCGTCCATCAGGGTCAGGGTGTTGTTCTCATCGAGGCCGAACTCGAATTTGGTGTCTGCAATGATGATGCCCTTCGAGAGCGCCAGCTGGGCGGCGCGGGCATAGAGTTGCAGCGCGGCATCTTTCAGCTGGGTGGCCAAGGTCCACCCCAGCATGTCGCACACGCGCTCAAAGCTGATGTTCTCGTCATGCGCACCCATTTCAGCCTTGGTTGCCGGAGTGAAAATGGGCCGCTCAAGCTTGGCTGCATTGCGCAGGCCGGGTGGCAGCTCGACGCCACACACCGCCTGGCTGCGCTGGTATTCCGTCCAACCACTGCCCGCCAGATAGCCGCGCACGACGGCTTCGATGGGAATCGGCTTGAGGCGTTTCACCAGCATCGATCGGCCGCGCACCTGGGCTACTTCATCGGCGCTGACGACGCTCTCGGGTGCGTCTGCGGTCAGATGGTTGGGGCAGATGTGGCCCAGCCGGTTGAACCAGAACAACGCCATCTGCGTCAGCAACGCACCCTTGCCGGGAATCGGCTCGCCCAGGATCACGTCGAACGCGCTCAGGCGGTCGGTGGCCACCATCAGGATGCGGTCATCACCCACCGCGTAGTTGTCGCGCACTTTGCCACGGGCGAGCAGCGGCAAGGAAGCGAGCAAGGAGGTGTGTACGCAAGTGTGGAGGGCGGCGTGTGAAAGGGTCATGGGATCAATTTCAGATTCGGTTCAATACGGGCTATGAGCCCGAAATCACGATCACGCGCCAACAAAGGTTCGCCTGCTTCGATCGCACACGCTGCGACCAGGCAGTCATTGGGGCTTCGCACCATAAAGCCCTGCCAACGACAGCGGGCGTACAACAGCGATGCACTGCGAGCCAGCTGCATTGGATCAGCGCTGACATAGAACTCCATGTCATCGAGAATCGCCTGCAACTCAACGAAATGCCGAACACTGAGCGCACCTTGCAACACCTCGCGATAGACCACCTCCGGCACCAAGATAGTCTCAGCCTCCCGCAAAGCCCGTTGCATCCGTAAGTCTTCGTGCG
>JANNKS010000256.1:0-2151 GCA_031396425.1 Rhizobacter sp.
CGTGCACGACAATCACCGGCGCGCCGATGCGCGGCAGCAGCGCCGCCAGCACTTCCAGCTCGGGCTTGAGGCCCATCAGTTCGGCATTCGCATTGCGAATCGCGCGCGGCAGCAGCCAGCGCACCAGCGCCCAGGCACCCACCCTTTGCATCGGGTGGACGGCCTCGAGCGCAGGGTCGAGCGAGGCGGCGAGCATCACCAGTGCGGCGACGCGCAGCGGGTGCTCGGCGGCGACGCGTGCCACGATCGCTCCGCCGAGCGAATGGCCGAGCAGCACGACGCGCCGCCCGTCGGCCGGGAACAAGGCGACCACCGCCGCGGCCTGGTCGCTCAGGCTGGGCCTGGCCCCTGGCGGTGTGCTGCGGCCGAAGCCCGGCCGGTCGAGCGCCACCACCTCCATGCCGGGCGGCGCGTCGAGCAGGTAGTCGGCCCAACCGGCAGCCGAACCCGGCGTGCCGTGCACCAGGATCAGCCGCAGGCCGGTCGGTTCCCCGGCGGCGACGTAGCTGATCACGCCGTTCAGCGGTGCGCCCACCGGCAGGCTGCGCCGCATCGGCTCCAGCGCAGACTTGTTCGCCTGCGGCCCGGGCACCGAGCAGCCCAGCGTGGCGAGCACGACGGCCAGCGCGCTCCACAGCGGCCCGCGCGTCACCGCCTGCGCGTCGACCCGGGCCAGCCCGAAATTTCTGGGTTGCATCACTTGGAAAGATCGTCAGGAGTTGAGCCGCACGAAATCGGCAGGCTGGGTGGTGGTCGTTGCGGCGCCATGATCCTTACGCCAGCGCTTCGTAAGGTCGGATGGCACTGCGTCGACTGACGACCATCGCAAGGCACAACGCGTCAGCGACAGACCCAGCCCGCCACCATGAACCCCTTGTCCGCGATTCCGCAAACCCTGGAGCGCGTCGCCACGCGCCTGGCACCGGCCTACCGGCTGCGGCTCGCGGCGGGTGCACGCGACGTTCAGGCAGCGCAGGCGCTGCGTTTCGAGGTCTTCAACCTGGAGCTCGACGAAGGGCTGGCGCAGTCGTATGACACCGGCCTGGACGTCGACCCCTTCGACGCGGTGTGTGACCACCTGCTCGTCGAAGATGAAACCAGCGGCGTCGTGATCGGCACCTACCGGCTGCAGACCGGCCCGAGTGCGGCCGAGCACCTGGGCTACTACAGTGAACGCGAGTTCGACTTCGCACCGTTCGAGCCGCTGCGCGCAAGGCTGGTCGAACTGGGCCGGGCCTGCATCCACCGCGACCACCGCAGTTTTGCGGTGCTCAACCTGCTGTGGAAGGGCATCGACGACTATGCACGCCGGCGCGGCGGCCAGGTCCTGATCGGCTGCAGTTCGCTCACCTCGCAAGACCCGAGGGTCGGCGCCGCAGCGTTTCAGCGCCTGGCGGCGCACCTTGCGCCCGCGGCGCTGCGCACCCGCCCGCTGGCGCACTTCGCATGTTCACTCGAGGTGGTGGCCGCGCAGCCACCGCGCATTCCCAGGCTGCTGTCAGCCTATCTGGCGATGGGCGCGGCGATCTGCGGGCCGCCGGCGATCGACCGCGAATTCCGCACCATCGACTTCCTCACCTGCGTCGACCTGCAGTCGCCCGCGATCGTGGCGATGCAGCAGCGCGGCCGGTTCAAGGTGTGAGGGTGCCCCGCTGCGCCTGATTTGCCTCCTGAGTCAACTCCGCTGGCGACGCGGCGTGCAATGCACAGGCGCGCGCCTCATTTCTGCTGCGCCGGCTTGTCGCCCTCCGCGGGCGCGGCCTCTTCGGCCTGCGCCTGCCGGTACGCCCTCCACGCTGCGGACGCCCGCTGCATCAACTGCACCTGGCCCTGCACCCGTTCGCAGGCTTCGCACTCGGCGATGTGGGCCTGCAGCACGTCGCGTTCGGCAGCAGTCAAGGGCCGATCCGCAGCGCCGAACAGCAGCCGCGCCGCTTCACGACAGGTCATGGGGGGAACGTTCAACTCGACTCCTTCGTACCAGTCTGGAACCAGCGCTTTTCCAGGCATTCGCGCAGCCGCAGCCGCGCGCGGTGCAGCAGCACCCACATGTTCGTCGAGCTGATGTTCAGTTCCTTGCAGATTTCGGGGCCGTCGAGTTCCAGCCACTCGCGCATCATGAACACCCGTCCCACCTTGGCAGGCAGCCGG
>JANNKS010000269.1:0-24804 GCA_031396425.1 Rhizobacter sp.
CCAACGGCGCCATGCCACATTACCGCGCCACACCGGCCTCGCATGCGGTCATCGAGGGCGACGGGTTGCTGCTCATAGACTCGGGCGGCCAGTACCTCGGTGGCACCACCGACATCACCCGTGTCTGGCCGATCGGCCAGGTCAGCGCCGCGCAGAAACGCGACTACACGCTGGTGCTCAAGGGCACGATGGCGCTGAGCCGCACCCGCTTCCCGCGCGGCACGTTGTCACCGATGCTCGACGCGATCGCGCGCGCGCCGCTGTGGGAACAGGGCCTGGACTACGGCCACGGCACCGGCCACGGCGTGGGCTACTTCCTGAATGTGCACGAGGGCCCGCAGAGCATTTCGAAAGCCATCCCCGAGGCGCAGATGGCGATGGAGCCCGGCATGATCACCAGCATCGAGCCGGGCCTGTACCGCAGCGGACAGTGGGGCATTCGCATCGAGAACCTGGTGCTCAACGTGGCGGCGGCGAACAACGCGTTCGGCGAATTCCTCGAATTCGAGACGCTCACGCTGTGCCCGATCGACACGCGCTGCATTGAACGTTCGTTGTTGCGCCAGGACGAGATCGATTGGCTCAACACTTATCACGCCACTGTGCGCGCGCGGCTGCGTCCACTCGTGAGCGGGCCGGCATTGGCCTGGCTGTTGCAGCGCACCGATCCGATTTGATGGCGCGGTCTGCTTGTCATGCCGGCGAACGCCGGGATCCACTCGTCGGCAGTCACTCACACCGTGGATCCCGGCGTTCGCCGGGATGACGACAGGTGAGAAAAAAGTCTGCCGCCATCATCGGCGCCGGCCACAACGGCCTGGTGTGCGCGTTCTATCTGGCGCGCGCCGGTTTTGACGTCACGGTGTTTGAGCGGCGCGGCGTGGTCGGCGGCGCGGCGGTGACGGAAGAGTTCCATCCCGGGTTCCGCAATTCGGTCGCGAGTTACACCGTGAGCCTGCTCGCGCCGAAAGTCATCGCCGACATGAAGCTGCACGAGCTGGGCCTGCGCATCCTCGAACGGCCGATCTCGAACTTCCTGCCGGTGGACGACCAGCGCTATCTGAAGCTGGGCGGCGGGCTTGACCGCACACAGGCCGAAATCGCCAAGTTCTCGACGAAGGACGCCGAGCGCCTGCCGGCCTATCAAGACATGCTCGAAGACGTGGCCGATGTGCTGCGCGACATGTCGCTGCAGACGCCACCCGACCTCACCACACTTGCCGGCACGCTGCCGCGCGGTTGGCGGCAGGGCCGGCAACTGGCGCGACTGAACATCGAACAGCGGCGCGACCTGCTGGCGCTGTTCGTGAAAAGCGCGCGCAACGTGCTCGACGGCTGGTTCGAATCCGACCCGGTGCAGGCCGCGTTCGGCTTCGACTCGGTTGTCGGCCACTTCGCCAGCCCCGACACGCCCGGCTCTGCCTATGTGCTGCTGCACCACTGCTTTGGCGGCGTGAACGGCAAGAAGGGCATCTGGGGCCACGCGGTGGGTGGCATGGGTGCGATCACGCAGGCGATGGCGCGCGCCTGCGAACAGCTGGGTGTGAAGTTCGTGCTCGACAACGCGGTGAACCAGGTCCTGGTGGCGAACGGCCGTGCGCGCGGTGTGCTGCTCGCCGATGGCCGCGAGGTCGACGCAGAGGTGGTGGTATCCAACCTCAACCCGCGCCTGCTGTTCGACAAGCTCGTGCCCAAGAGCGAACTCTCCGGCGGCTTTCGCCAGGCGGTCGCCGGGCATCGCAGCGATTCCGGCACGCTGCGCATCAACGTGGCGCTGTCGGAGCTGCCCGAATTCAGCTGCCTGCCCGGGCGCTTGGCGGCGGAGCATCACGCCAGCGGCATCGTCCTGGCGCCGTCACTCGACTACATGGACCGCGCCTACCACGACGCGCGCCGCGACGGCTGGTCGCGCGAGCCGATCGTCGAAATGCTGATTCCGAGCTGCGTCGACGACAGCCTGGCGCCCGCCGGCCAGCACGTCGCCAGCCTGTTCTGCCAGCAGTTCGCCTACGACCTGCCGAGCGGCCGCAGCTGGGACGATGAACGCGAAGCGGCGGCCGACGCCGTGATCGACACCGTGACGCGTTACGCCCCGAATTTCAAGCGCAGCGTGATCGCCCGCATGGTGCTCAGCCCGCTCGACCTGGAGCGCAAGTTCGGCCTGCTGCGCGGCGACATCATGCACGGCGTGATGTCGCTCGACCAGCTCTGGGCCGCCCGGCCCATCCTCGGCCACGGCGACTACCGCGCGCCGATTGCGGGCCTGTACATGTGCGACGCCGGCACCCACCCGGGCGGCGGCGTGACCGGCATGCCGGGGCACAACGCGGCGCATGAGATCGTGCGTGACCACAGCCTGATGGCTCGGTTCGGGTTGGGCGCGGCCTGAACGCCGGGCTGCGCGGGGGCGCGGCGGGACACGGACTCGAGCGTTCCCCGCTCACAAGCTGCTTCGCGGCCGGGTGGGTGGCGGCACGGCGCTCGCATTTCCGGTGAACGCGTTCGCATCCGTGGGCAGCGCTCAAGCGCCGTCCCATCGAAACACCCAATCGGCCCGGCCGCGCGTTGCGGCGATGACGCGCGCATTGGGCTCGTCGGTGAACGCCACCCATTCGCGCGCCTGCTCGGGTGTGCGGCCGAACTGCACGTGGCGGCTCGTGAGGCGTTCGATGCGCAAGCTCTCGTCCACTTCGACGTACCAGCATTCATCGAGCAGCGCGGTCACCCCCGCCCAGGAGCCCTGGTCGACCAGCAGGTAGTTGCCTTCGGTGACGATGAGTTGGGTGCTTCCGCGCACGCCGATCGCGCCTGCCACCGCTTCTTCAAGTTCGCGCCGGTACTCGGGCGCGTACAGCAACGCGTCGGCGCTGTCGTTGCCCTGTCGACGCAGGCGCGCCAGCAGATCGGCAAAACCTGCCGCGTCGAAGGTGTCGGGCGCGCCTTTGCGGCCGTGCCGCCCGAGCCGGTGCAATTCGCTGTTGGCCAGGTGAAAGCCGTCCATCGGCACGACTTGCGCTACAGCGCCGCACGCTTCACACAGCGCAGCAGCGAGCGTCGATTTGCCGCAACCCGGCGGGCCGGTGAGGCCGAGTACGCTGCGCCGCCCGCTGCTCAGCAGCCGCGTCAGGCGCGCCAGTGCGGTGGCAGGCAAAGCCAGGCGTGATGGCAACAGCGACGACGAAGGATCGATGAGGGCGGTCACGCGGCCAGTATCGACCATGCGGCACAACAGGTGCCGAGCGCTTGGCGTGACGCACCGCGTCAAAGGATCAACACCAACGCGCAGAACCGCACACCCATTTCGGGGACCCTGACCAAACACCCAGTTAGAAGCCCCCAGGGTGGCCCTTGACACTGGTTCACGGCGAAACGAGAACCCTCGCTCGCCGCTCAAACCAACTCTCAGGGAAACCACTCAATGAAGCACGCATTCACCCTCCTTGCTTTCGCCACGAGCACGGTTGCCGCCGGCGCATGGGCTCAAACGTCGCCCGACATGTCGGTGCAGTTCACCGGCCCGGTCGAACTTCAACTCGGCCGCGCCGACCACTACAAACTCAGCGTGACGAACCAGGGCTCGGCCGTGGCGCCCACGACGTCGTCGACGATGACGTTTCCGCCCGGCGTTGAACTCGACACCAAGCTCAACACGGCCACCGGCAGGTACGTGCCGAAAGTGCCGACGAATTGCAGCTACAGCGTCACGCCGGCGAAGCGGCTGACCTGCCTTGCGAACAACGTCGCAGTGGGCGAAACCCGCAACTTCACGATCGACCTTCGCGCACCGCTGACCAGCGCCATGGTCGGCACGTTCACCTGGACCACCGCGGCAGCAGGCGACTTGAACTCGAACAACAACGCGGCTTCCTTCGACACCACGTTCGGCAGCTTCTCGCCCAACACCAACCTGAATTTCCCCGCCACGCTGACCTACTGGGTTGCGATGGGCAGGAAGAACGTACTCGATAACCCGATGACCCGCCCGTCGGGCGTGATGGCCGTCGACGCCAATGGTGATGGCGTGGGTTCCATGGGCGTGCCGGTGACGTGGAAGGCGACCAAGGTCGGCACCGGATTGAGCGTGCAGATCCATTCGTCCATGTACAGCCCGGCCGTGGACATGAACCTGACACCTTTCAACAGCCGCTGCTACCAGGGCATGGGCTACTGGACGGGTTTGCATGATTCGTACGAAGTGCGGATGTGCTATTGATCGCAGCTTGCGGTGCGGCTGCTCTGCGCTCAGACCATCGGCCCAATACGGCCCGGTGAATTCCGCAACCGATGCAGACGCATCCCGAAGGGGCACACCCTCACGCTCATCGCCCAACGTTGCAGGTCGACCCGCGATTCCCGCACTTCGTCGCACCCCGCTTTCAAGAAGGGGGCGCGGCTTCTAGAGTTCGCTCCATCGCAGACATCGTGCTGCCAACGCAACCTCAGGAGCCCACCATGATCGACCGCCTCTTCACCGCCGCCCTGACCTTCTGCCTGCTCATCGGCGCGACGTTCGCGGTCGGTTCGGCGTGGACCGATTCGCGTTCGACCCGGCTGGTGACGCAGCTGCCGTCGGTTGAGGTGGTGGCCAAGCGCCCGCTGCCACGCATCGACATGGCGGCGAATGAAGCTGCCGCGCCGCGGCTTCAATGAAGCGCGTCATGCGCCTGCGCGTGCCGGCGAGGCCGCTTCGCGGTCGCGCTGCACGCCGCCTCACATCTGCCGGAACACGTGCACGAAGCTGCGGCTCACCGGCAGCAGTTCCTGGCGACCTTTGAGTTGCACATCGGCGGTTTCATTCGGACCGCGATTGACTTGCGCCACCTGGTGCAGGTTGACGATCACCGAGCGGTGGATCTGGGCAAACCGCTCGGGGTCGAGTTCATCGGCGAGTTCGCGGATGGTCTTGCGGATCAGCGCCTCGCCGCCTTCCCAAACCACCAGCGTGTACTTTTCGTCGGAGCGCAGATAGGCCACCTGTTCGACAGGAATCAGCCGCACGCTAGCGCCCACCGACGCCTTGATCCATTGCAGGTGCGGCGTTGCGTGCCCCTCGGACAGGCTGCGCCGGCGCAGTTCGGCGGACAACTCGGCCAGCAGGACGTCGACTGACGCGTGGGCCGGGGCGGTGGACGGCGCGGCAGGATTCGCGGACTGCAGCCGGCCCTTGAGCCGCTGCACCGTGTCGGCCAGCCGCGATTCGTCAAACGGTTTGACCAGGTAGTCGAGCGCGCCTTGCTGGAACGCCTGCACCGCGTACTGTTCGTAGGCCGTGACGAACACGACCTCGGCACGGCGCGCGACCGAGCGCGCCGCGTCGACGCCGTTCAGGCCCGGCATGTGCACGTCGAGGAACACCACGCCGGGCAGGTGCTGGTCGAACAGTTCCACCGCCTCGCGCCCGTTGCGCGCCTCTGCAACGATCTGGAGTTCCGGCCACAACCGCGCCAGATGGCTGCGCAGGCGTTCGCGCAGAAGCGGTTCGTCGTCGGCGATCAGCGCGGTCGGGGGCGACGACGCAGTCATGCGCGAGCCTCCTTGGCGTCTGCAATGATCACCTCTGCGCGCACTCCCTGCGGCTGGTTTTCGTGCAGCTCGAGCCGCGCACGGCCGCCATAGAACGCCGCCAGGCGCGCGCGCAGATTGCTCAGGCCTGTCCCGGGCTGTGCGGTTTCGATCAAGCCGACGCCGGTGTCACTTACCGTCAGATGCACCGCGCCATCGGCGGCATCGCGCCAGGCCTTCACGTCGATTCGCCCACCCTGCTCGCGCGGATCGATGCCATGGTGGACTGCGTTTTCGACCAGGGTCAGCAGGGCCAGTGGCGGCAAGGCCTGGGCGCCGACGTCGGGATGCACCTCGACGCTGAATTGCAGCCGATCCGGGATGCGCATCTGCATCAACTCGAGGTAGGCGCGCACCAGGGCCGCTTCGCCGGCTAGCGTGGGGCGCGCGTCATTCAGCCGGGGCAGCATGGCGCGCAGGTACGCGATCAGGCTGGCCAGCACCGGCGCCGCGCGCGGCGAGCCCGACTCCACCAAGGCCTGGACATTCGCAAGTGTATTGAACAGGAAATGCGGTTCGATCTGCGCCTGCATCAGCTTGAGCTGGGCGTCGGCGGCCTGCCGTTCGAGCTGGCTTTTTTCCAGCGCGAAGCTCAGCTCGGCGCTGCGCGAACGCGCCTCGCGCTCGCGGAACAACGCGCCCATCACGAGCAGCGCACCCCAGAACATGGTGCTGGCCGTGATCGACACGAAGCCCTGCGCGCGGCCCTCATGGCTGAACACTTCCTTGATGTCACCGCCCACGCTGGGCAGGTAGACGACGAAGGTCATCAAGGGCGCAGCCGCGAGCACGACAACCAGTTGCAACACCCAGGTCGGCACCCAGCGCTGGCGCCACACGCCGACCGCGGTGAACAACAGCACCAGCACCAGCGCGATCACCATGAAGCGGCCGACCAGCACCAATGTCGGCGTGACGAAGATCGGGCTGATGATCAGCGCGGCGAGCACCGCCATGATCAGCGTCGCGCCGACGCGGCGCAGCGTCAGCGCGAGGACAAAGGCGCGCAGGCTGTTCTTCGGCTGCACTGGCGTGCCGGGCGGTGAGCCGGAATCAGGCGGGGCAGGCATGGGCGAACGATAGCGCTGCGCGCTGCGCTTGGACCGCCGGGCATGCTGCCGCTGGGACGAAGCGCGGAATTCGAGGGCTGGGCCACGGCCGGCGCCGATCGGGCACGTGCGCGGCGCCTACCCGGCGGCCGGCACGCTGAAATCCGCGCTCGCCGGGGGCGTCAGCCGAGCATCATTCAGCGCCAACGCGCATCTCAACTGCGCTGCATCGACGCCCGCAAGGCTTCGGTCAGCAACGCCAGGCTGTCTTGCACATGGGCGCGACTTTCGATTGACAGTTTGCCGCTGTTCGCGACCCGCTTCAGGTCGACCAGCAATTCATTCGCGTGCAGCCGCGCGAGACTGAGCGCGTCGGGCGGCAGCGCTGGCGATCCGCGCGTGAGCAGCGCCTGCAGGCGCTTGAGGTGCTCGCGCTGCAGGTTGCGCCGCAGCCGGTCGATTTCGGCGCCGGTTTTCAGCTCGCTCCACACCGCGCTCTGCAGGGTCAGGTAGACCTCGGGCAGCGAGATGATGTCGCGCGCCTTGTCGCGCTCGACATAGAGCGGCAGGTCGAGCAGGCGCGCCGCCGTGCCGGGGCTGAGCAGGCGGTCGAGCGCGGCCGTCTGCACCTGCAGCACCGATGCCGAAATATTCACCGGGCCGGCGCGCTCCCATTCGTTGTAGTCGGGCGAAAGACTGGCGAGGAACTGCGGCTTGAAGCGGAAACTGTCGGCGTTGAACAATCCCTTGGAGAGGAACTGCAGGGCCTCGCGCTGCTTGGCAGGTTCGACCGGCACATAGGCGGCGCGGCCCGTGGTGCCGGGCAGATCGCGCACGGTGTGCATGCCGCCGACGTATTTGCCGACCAATTCTGCGGCGCGACCCAACTGGCGGAACCCGCTCATCAGCACGCGGCGTTGGCGCAGTGCCGGGTCGCCGGGTTGCGGAGCGCGGCCCTGGACCCGCTCCCACAGCTCGCGCGACAGCAGCAGTCGCTTCTTGAAATACTCCAGCGGGTCGTCGCCCAGGTCGAAACGATTGATCAGCGGGTCGATGCCGTCATTGCCGCGCGCACCACCGTCAGCGTCGGCGTCGTCGCCATAGGCCAGCAGGGGTTCGTTGCTGCGCGCCGCGATGCGTGCCAGCTCGGCCGCTTCGGCGTCAGGCTCGAACGGCCGGTAGGCGTATTCGATCGCCCAATAGTCGTAGGGCCCGAGAGTGTTGTTGTTGAACGTGCCTTGCCGCTCGCCCGTCACCGCCAGGTTGAAGGCGTTGTAGTCCATCACCGAACCTGAAATACCGTTCTTCTCGGTGAATTCGCGGTCCTGCAACTGGCGGCGGGACACCACGGTCGAACCTCTGAAATTGTGCTTGAGGCCCAGCGTGTGCCCCACTTCGTGCATGATCGTGTCCTTGATCACGGCCTGCACGAAGGCCTCCGCTTCGGCGCTGTCTGGCGCAATGTCGCCGCGCGCTTCGAGAACATCGAGCGCGAAGTCCATCTCTGCTGCGGCTTCTTGCGCGTAACTGCAATGGCGAGCGTGCAAACGATCACTCCATGCGCTGGCCTGCGGCGCGAACGACGCCTGGGGCGCGCCGCCGAGGTCCTCCACGACAAAACGCCGCGAGCCGCGTGCGAATACGTCGCTCATGCCGATGTCGGCGTCGATGATTTCGCCGGTGCGCGGGTCGGAATGATTCGGGCCGATCGCAAAGCCGACATCGGCGCCGGTGAACCAGCGAATCGAAGCGTGGCGTGAGTCGAGCGTCGACCAGTCAGCGTCATCGGGCTGCTGTCGTGCGACCACGGCGTTGCGAAAGCCGATGCGCTCGAACGCCTTGTTCCATTCCAGGATGCCGGCTTCCACCGACTTGCGGTACTGGATCGGAATGTTCTTGTCGAGCCAGTAGGTGATGGCCTGTTTGGGCTCCGACAGCGCCGCTGCCGGATCCTTCTTCTCCAGCCGCCAGCGGGTGATGTAGTGGCGGCGCGGGTTGGCGTCGAGGTCAGTGGTCAGGTCGTTCACGACATCGAAGAAGTGGCCGAGCCGCGGGTCGGTCTTGCGCGAGGCCATGGCCTGGTCCGGCAGCTTGGTGAAGCTGTAGACCATGCCGACGAAGAAACTGCGCGGGTCGGGCGTGGTGCTGGGCGGCGACGGCATCGGCACCGGGCTGGGCATCAGCGGTGGTGCGGGCAGGCGTGCGGTGGCGAAGTGCAGGCGAGCGCCAAGCGTGGTCAGGTCGTCGCTGACGCGGGTCTTTTCGAAGAAGGAATTGCTGCGGTCCAGGCCGTAGGGCAGGCGATAGGCGCGCTCGAGCTGGGTCGAATAACCGGCGATATCGCCGAGCAGGAAGGCGGCATCAATCAGCACCGACTTGCGCTGCGGGTGCGGCGCGCTGGCGATCGTTGCTGATGCCAGCAGGCTGTGCGAAAACGCCTGCTCGATCGCCGCCTTCATCGGCGCGCCACTGGCTACGTAGTTCGTGTTCATCGCGACCAGCTGGATCTGCTGGCTGCCGATCTTGCGAAAGCTCGCCAACCACGACGGGCCCATCTGGCTGCCGTACAAGCGGCGCTCGCCGACCGAATGCGAAATGTTCACCGACAGCAGGAACGGCTGGTCGAGGCGTTCAGGCGCGATCTCGAGCCAGAGCTTTTCGTCCTTGCGCCACAGGCCGAAGTAGCCGGCTTGTTCGGTCGCGCCCTTGATCACTTCTTCGAAAGGTTTCGGCGCTGCGGGGTCGGGGCGAGCGGCGGCAGTGGGAGGCGATACGCCCGATGCGGCTGCCGAAGGCGCCGGGGAGGCCTCGGGTGTCGCGACCGATGGCGAACCGGGCTTGGCTGGCGTCGTCGCCGCTGCCACACGGACCACAGGCGCACTGGCGGCGGTACGCGCAGGGACTGCTGCGGCGACGGCGGCAGGTGCCGCAACGGGCGGGCCGTCGACCGTCGCACAACCGGCCACGGCCAGGCTGAGCACGACACAGGCTTTCAGCCCCAAGGCGGCGGAAGAACGGGAAATCAAGGTCATGGTCGGATTCCGGGGGTGTCAAATGGCGGCACGTCGCTGGTCGCGCCCAGTCTGACATTGTGGTGCGCACGGCAGTTCCCTGCAGTCCCAGGGTTTCGCAAATCCCGATTGTCGGCGCCGCAGTGCACGCGCATCATCGGGGCCTTGTCGCGGTTTACCGCTGCGGCCTTACAAATGGGAATTTCTCATGAAACCTCAGCTCATCACCTTGTGCCTGGCGCTGTCAGCCCCCATTGCCTGGGCGCAGGACCGCGTCGCGTACCACATCAATGACGCCGCCAACAGCGCGCTGGCGACGCTGCGCAACATCAAGAACCACCTCGACACCGACACCACCGCACAGATCACGCTGGTCAGCCATGCGAACGGGGTGGACTTCCTGATGCTCGACGCGAAAGATCGCAACGGCAACCCGTACGAGATTGCAGTGCAGGAACTGGTGCGCCGGGGCGTGAAGTTCGAGGTGTGCGAAATCACGCTGAAGAACCGCGCGCTGAAGCGCGAACAGTTCATCTCCGAGGCCGCGTTCACGCAGTCGGGGGTGGTGCGGCTGGCGAAACTCCAGCTTCAGGGTTACGCCTACATCAAACCCTGACGGCCGGGAGAACGGTCAGGCGGCCTGGGCGGCGCCGGCATGCGCGAGGCAAGCTGCCCAGACCCATTCTGAGCGGCGCCCCAAGCGCAGGTTCACTTCAGCGCTTTGAACCGCACCCGTTTCGGCCGCGCGCCTTCTTCGCCGAGGCGACGCTTCTTGTCGGCCTCGTATTCCTGGTAGTTGCCGTCGAAGAACACCCACTTCGAGTCGCCCTCGCAAGCCAGGATGTGGCTGGCGATGCGGTCGAGGAACCAGCGGTCGTGGCTGATCACCATCACGCTGCCCGCGAATTCAAGCAGAGCGTCTTCGAGGGCGCGCAGGGTTTCAACGTCGAGGTCGTTGCTCGGTTCGTCAAGCATCAGCACATTGCCACCGCGTGCCAGCGTTTTCGCCAGATGCAGCCGGCCGCGTTCGCCACCGGACAGGGAACCCACCAGCTTCTGCTGGTCGTTGCCCTTGAAGTTGAATCGCCCCAGGTAGGCGCGTGACGGCATCACGAACTTGCCCACCGTGATGTTGTCCAGCCCGCCCGACACGTCCTGCCAGACGGTCTTGTCGGACTGCAGTTCTTCACGGCTCTGTTCGACGAAGGCCATCCTGGAGGTCGGCCCGATCTTCACGCTGCCCGAATCGGGCTGCTCCTTGCCGGCGATCATGCGGAACAGGGTCGACTTGCCGGCCCCGTTCGGGCCGATGATGCCGACGATTGCGCCAGCGGGCACCTTGAAGCTCAGGTCGTCGATCAGCAGCCGGTCGCCATACCCCTTGCTGACGCCAGCAAACTCGAGCACTTCGTGGCCCAGACGTTCGCCGACCGGAATGAAGATTTCATTCGTCTCATTGCGCTTCTGGTAGTCGACGTCGGAGAGTTCCTCGAATCGCGCCAGGCGCGCCTTGCTCTTCGCCTGGCGGCCCTTGGGGTTCTGGCGCACCCACTCGAGCTCTTTCTTCATCGCCTTGGTGCGCGCGTCCTCCGTCTTCTGCTCTTGCTCCAGGCGCTGCTCTTTCTGTTCCAGCCAGGTGCTGTAGTTGCCTTTGTAGGGAATGCCACGGCCGCGGTCGAGTTCGAGAATCCATTCCGCCGCGTTGTCGAGGAAGTAGCGGTCGTGGGTGATCGCCACGACCGTGCCGGGGAAACGCGCCAGGAACTGCTCCAGCCAGTCGACGCTTTCGGCGTCGAGGTGGTTGGTCGGCTCGTCGAGCAGCAGCATGTCGGGTTTGGACAGCAGCAGGCGGCACAACGCCACGCGGCGTTTTTCGCCGCCCGACAACACGCCGATCGATGCGTCCCACGGTGGCAGGCGCAGCGCGTCAGCGGCCAGTTCCAACTGCAGGTCAGTGTTCTCGCTGCCGGCGGCGGCGATCTGCGCTTCCAGGTCGGCCTGTTCGGCGGCCAGCTTGTCGAAGTCGGCGTCGGGCTCGGCGTATTCGGCGTAGACCTCGTCCAGACGCTTCTTGGCGGCCAGCACGCCGCCGATGCCTTGTTCGACGGCTTCACGCACCGTCTGGCTCGCGTCGAGTTGCGGCTCCTGCGGCAGGTAGCCGATTTTCAGGTTGGGCATCGGCGTGGCGTCGCCGTCGAATTCATTGTACAGCCCGGCCATGATGTTGTGCCGCGTCGACTTGCCCCACCCGTTCTGGCCGAGCACGCCGATCTTGGCGCCTGGGAAGAACGACAACGAGATGTCCTTGAGGATGTGACGTTTCGGCGGCACGATCTTGCCGACCCGATTCATCGTGAAAACGTACTGCGCCATGGTTGACCTTGATGTGATGGAGACGAACGGAACGCGTGCGATGCCGGGCAGACGCGAGGCACTGGCCTGCTGCAGCGCCGAACCCGGGCGATCGACAACCACCGAACCCGGGAGCCCTGCGGCCCGCCGCAACCGCGTATTGTGATGCGTTCGGCGTCAGGCCCTGGACTGTCTCCGGCCGCGCCACGCGTCCCGCGGGCGCCCGAGGGTGCGCGCTCCGCGTTCAGGACAGCCTGTCCGCACCCCGAATTTGTGGATCAACGCACGGCCAGACCGCGCGCTCAAAGCGTGCAATGAAGCCGGCGCAGGTGCGCCGAGTAGAATGCCCACACCAGCCGGCTCACCAGTCTGCCCGCTGTGGTCACTTCTGACCCGAGCCCTGCGCTCAATTTGCTCCCTCTGCCTGCGACTGGCGTCCTTGATGCGGGCGACAGGCCGATCTTCTCCCCTGCTCCCCCATGTCTTTTGATTCCCTCGGCTTGGCCGAGCCGTTGCTTCGCGCTGTTCGCGAACACGGCTATACGACTCCTACGCCCATTCAAACCCAAGCCATTCCGGCCGTGCTGTCCGGCGGCGATGTGATGGGCGGCGCGCAAACCGGCACCGGCAAGACCGCCGGATTCGTATTGCCGATGTTGCAGCGCCTGATGAACAAACCGGCGGTGCGCGACGCCAGAGGCCGCCTGCCGATTCGCGCACTCATCCTCACGCCGACCCGCGAACTTGCCGCGCAGGTGGAAGAAAGCGTGCGCGTCTACGGCAAACACGCCAAGCTCACCAGCATGGTGATGTTCGGCGGCGTGGGCATGCAGCCGCAGATCGACAAGCTGCGCCGGGGTGTCGACATCCTGGTGGCGTCGCCGGGCCGCCTGCTCGACCACCACCAGCAACGCACGCTGGACATCAGCCATGTCGAGATCTTCGTGCTCGACGAAGCCGACCGCATGCTCGACATGGGCTTCATCCACGACATCAAGAAGGTACTGACGTTCCTGCCCGCGCAAAAACAAAGCCTGCTGTTCTCGGCCACGTTCAGCGACGAGATCAAGGCGCTCGCCGACCGGCTGCTGAATAAACCTGTGCTGATCGAAGTGGCCCGCCGCAACCAGACCGCCGAGACGATTGCGCAGAAGGTGCACCCGGTCGGTCGCGAGATGAAGAAAGACCTGCTGACCCACCTGATCAAGTCGAACGACTGGCACCAGGTGCTGGTGTTCACGCGCATGAAGCACGGTGCGAACCGGCTCACCGAACACCTGGTCAAGCAGGGCATCACCGCGATGGCGATTCACGGCAACAAGAGCCAGACCGCCCGCACCAAGGCGCTGGCCGATTTCAAGAAGGGTGACCTGCAGGTGCTGGTGGCCACCGACATTGCGGCGCGCGGCATCGACATCGATCAGCTGCCGCACGTCGTCAACTTCGAGCTTCCCAACGTGCCCGAGGACTATGTGCACCGCATCGGCCGTACCGGCCGTGCCGGCGCGCAGGGCGAGGCGATCTCATTGGTTTGTGTCGATGAAGAGATCTTCCTGCGCGACATCGAGCGCTTGATCAAGCGCGACATTCCGCGCGAAGCGGTGGAAGGCTTCGCGCCGCCCAGCCATGAACGCGCCGAGCCGATCGTGCTGGGACGCATGGTCATCGGTGTCGGCGGGCAGCGCGGTGGGCAGCGACCTTCGGGTTCGGGCGCGCGCGGCGGCCGAGGCGCGCCCGCTCCCGCCGGTGACCACGGGCGTCACGATCCACGCTCGGCACCTCGCCAGGCCGGGCCGAAGCGGGCGACGGATGCACCGCGTTCGCACGCCCGACCCGCGGTCCGGGGGCCAGGCGGGCCGACGAACGGTGCCGGACCAGCGCCGCGCAATCGACTCAAACCCTGACCGGCACGCGCCGCGCCGGCGTGCGCGACTGAAACGCAGGAACGTCGCGGCGAAGGCGGCAGATGTCATTTCTGTTCGCGCTGCGGCAACCGGCCTGACGATCCGCTCGGCCGCGCTGCGCAAGGTCACGCGCCATGTGCGTGATCGCACACATTCGCTTTGATCCCCGCAACCGAGTACTTCCTTCCATCGGGTGCGGCAGCTAGAGTGAGATCACGTGAAATGCATCGCAACGCTGTGCCTGTGCCCGTGCCTGTGCAGGCCGGCCGTTGCCGGCACCTCACGATGACCCTCAACCTGATTCTCGGAAATCACTTGCTGCGCAACCTCTTTTTGCTGGGCCGCCGACCGATCGCAGTCTTGCTGATCGGCTTGTCCGTCATCGGCCTGTTGGCGTCCCTGTGGCCCTCGGCCAACGGGACGAACAGCCTGGCTGCACAACGCCCGCTGGCCTTGTTCCTGCTCGGGCTGGGCGCGCTGATGATGTGGTTCGAGACCCGCCGGGTGGTGCGCCCGCCGCGCGGTTTCGAGTTGTCGACCTTCAAGCACAGCACCCTGGCCGAAGACATGCTCGGCCCCGACACCCACCCGGTGGGGCCGCCCGACAGTGCGTTCGCTGACTTCGTCGAGTCAGCCAGCACACCGGTCGCCGCGCCGGCCAATCAAGCGCCGCCGCGTGTCGCCCCGAAACGGCCGACCCGCTGGCGCGCGGGCGTCTTTCGCAGCATCGAATGGCAACGCTTCGAAGCGGTCTGCGCGGCGCTGTTCCGGCAGGACGGCTACATCACCAAGCTGCATTCGCATGGCACTTCAGGCGGCGTCGAAATCTGGCTGCACTCGCCTCTGGACCTGAAGCAGCCGGTGCGAATTGTGTTGTGCAAGCACTTGAGTGACGCGCCGGTGGGCATCGACACGGTGCGCGAGTTCCAGCATGTTCTGCTCAACGCGAAAGTACCGTCCGGGGCGTTTGTCACTGCCGGCAGTTTCACCGACGAAGCCAAGCAGTACGCGCGGCGCAACCACATTTCCCCGGTCGACAGCGCGAACCTGCTGACCGTGATCCTGCGCCGGTCGGAGTCGCAGCAGCAAGAACTGCTTGCGGTCGCCACGCAAGGCGAATACTGGCGCCCCACCTGCGCCGGCTGCAACGCCAAGATGATCGAGGCGAACCCCTCGGACGACGACGGCAGCTGGGTGTGCCCGATCACGCCGCCGTGCCCGACCCGATTGAAATGGGTTGCGGAAGCGACCTGACCCGCAGCGCCTGACGGCGCGACGGCTGGCAGGGCGAAAATCGAGCCACGATGAACGCGCGCAAGCCCCTGCCTTCCTGGTTCTGGATGCTCTTGTGTGCGATCAGCCTGTTTGGTGCGCTGCTGGCGTGGGCATCTCAAAGGATCGACGCCGGCCAGCGCCGCGCCGCAACACCCACGACGCTGAACGCTGAAGCGAACACCACTTCAGACGCTCCCGTGTCGGTGCCCGACCGGGCCGGCGACTCGAAGCCCAACCCGGACTTGTCGGTCACCCCCGCGGCACAGAATCCCGCGGGCGCGCAAACGCTGCGCGTCCTTCCGGCGGAACAGGGAAACGGCACCAAGGTTCGGCGCTGCATGATTCGAGGCCGGGTGACCTACATCGACGCTTCTTCGGCGTGCGCCGACGGGTCGGCTGGCAAGATCACGGTTTTGCCGAACTAGGGACCGCCGGGTGGGTGAATCGTCGACAGCGGCGCTGTTCCGCGTGCGCGCCTTCATGCGTTTCTGGTTCGCAAGGCTCGCAGGTACTGCCGCAAACCAGATGCTGATGGTGGCGCTGGGCTGGCAGATGTACGACCTGAGCGGCAGCGCGTGGGACCTGGGCTTGGTGGGCCTGCTGCAATTCCTGCCCGCGCTGGCGCTGACCTTGTTCGCAGGCCATGCGGTGGACCGCCACTCTCGCACCCGCATCCTGAGCGTTTGTTTGCTCGTGCAGGCAGGCGTCGCTGCCGGGCTCGGTTGGGCGACTGTAACCGGCGCAACCAGCCGTGACCTCTTGCTCGGCCTGTCGATGGTATTGGGCGCGGTGAAAGCGTTCCAGTTGCCGGCCCAACAGGCGCTGGTCCCGCAACTCGTGCCCGTTGCGTTGCTGCCGCGCGCGCTGGCGTTCAGTTCGGCGGGAATGCAAGGAGCCATCATCGTCGGCCCGGCGGTCGGTGGCTTCGTTTTTGTGGCGGGAGCGTCGGCGGTGCATGCCCTGTGCGCCACCCTGTTCCTTTGCGCCGGGGCGCTGGTGGCAGGCGTGCGTCTTTCAAACGTGGTGCAGCGCGCCCAACCGCTGAGTCTGCACACGCTCTTTGCAGGCGTGCGCTACGTGCGCCAGCGACCGGTGATCCTGGGTGCGATGTCACTCGACCTGTTCGCCGTCTTGCTCGGCGGCGCTTCGGCGCTGTTGCCGATCTTCGCCAAGGACATCCTGTTCGTCGGCCCCTGGGGATTGGGCCTGCTGCGGGCCGCGCCGGCCGTCGGCGCGCTGGTGCTGGCGGTTGCGCTCACGCGCTGGCCGGTGACGCGCCGGGCCGGCCCGACGCTGCTGGTGGCCGTGGCCGTGTACGGGCTGGCGACGCTGGCGTTCGCGTTGTCGACGCTGTTCGCGTTGTCGCTGCTGGCGCTGGCAATCGGCGGTGCGGCCGACATGGTGAGCGTGGTGATCCGCCAGTCGCTGGTGCAGCTGGACACGCCGGACGACATGCGAGGCCGGGTCGGCGCCGTTAATTCGGTGTTCATCGGCGCGTCGAATCAGCTCGGGGAATTCGAATCCGGCGCCACCGCCGCCTGGCTGGGAGCCGTCGGCTCGGTGGTGCTGGGCGGCGTGGGCACGTTGATCGTGGCGCTGGCATGGTCACGGCTGTTCCCGGCCTTGCGCGACCGCGACCGCCTGCTCGATCCCGCGCATCGGCCATGAGCGACGCCAATGCGGCGGGCACTCTGCCCTGCGACCCGATGCAAGGCTCGGCGGCTGCGCTTGTCATCGTGCACGCCGACGACGCACTGCTCGTCTTGGACAAGCCCGCCGGCCTGCTGTGCGTGCCCGGACGCGCAGCCCTGGCATTCGATGCGCTGAGCCTGCGCGCCCAGGCGTTTTTCCCCGATGCGCTGATCGTGCACCGACTCGACATGGCCACCTCGGGGCTGGTGCTCTTCGCACGCGGCAAGAACATGCAGCGGCTGCTGAGCATCGGGTTCGCCCACCGCCAGGTCGAAAAACGTTACGTCGCGGTGGTGCACGGCCTGCTTGCGCAGGACAGTGGTGCGATCGAACTGCCCCTGAGCGCCGACTGGGAGCACCGGCCCAGGCAGCGGGTCGACCCGGTGCACGGCAAGGCGTCGCTGACGCACTACCGCGTACTCGCGCGGGACCCGCTCGCTCAGACCACGCGCCTCGAACTTCAGCCGGTCACCGGCCGGTCGCACCAGTTGCGGGTTCACCTGCAAGCGATCGACCACGCCATCGTCGGTGACCCGCTTTACGGCAAACCGCTGGCGGCGGCGACACCCGCGCGCCTGATGCTGCATGCCTGCTCGTTGCGTTTCAGCCATCCGCTGAGCCGCGAGCTTGCAGAGTTCAACAGCGCCGTGCCGTTCTGACGCGGCGCGAGGGCTGCGCCGGATCACGATTCGCCACGTTTGTGCCTGAGCCGGGCCAGTCCTTCCCTGTCGCGCGCCTTCCATTCCGAACGAAGCTCACGCCGCCGCGTTGCACTCATCGTGTCGCGCTGCCCTTCGCGCAACAGCTTGTGGTAGTTGCGCAGACGGTCGGCATCGACACTTGCCCGCACCGCGCAGCCTGGCTCGGTGCCGTGCCGGCAATCACGGAAGCGGCAAACCACGCGCAACGCTTCGATGTCGCTGAAACTGGCGCTCAGCGCGGCATCGTTGCCCATCGGGCGCAAGGTGCGCACGCCGGGGGTGTCGATCACGCAGGCACCACCCGCCAGTTGAAAAAGACTGCGCGAGGTGGTGGTGTGCTGGCCGCGATGGTCGCTCGCCCGCACCGCCCCGGTGTCCTGGACCGACGCCCCCAGCAAGGTGTTGGTGAGCGTCGACTTGCCGGCGCCGGATGACCCAAGCAACACGAGCGTGTGGCCAGCTTGCAAGTGGGCACCCAGCGCCAACGCTGCCGACGGTTCGGTGGCATTCACGACCAACACGTCCCGTTGCATCGGCAGGCGGGCGTGCAACGTCTCCAGGCAGTTCTCGATGCGCCCCGGCGTGGCCGCCACGACGTCCGCCTTCGTCAACACGACCACCGGCTGCACCGCGCTGTCGTGTACCAGCGCGAGGTATCGCTCCAGCCGCCGCAGGTTGAAGTCGTCGTCCAGGCCCATCACCAGCAGGGCGGTGTCAACATTGCTGACGATGGCATGGCATCGGCCGTCGCCGTCGCGCCGGGCGATGTGCGACAGCGGCGGTACTCGGGCGTGAACCCACCAGGCTCCAAACGCATCGCAGCAGCCCAGCACCCAGTCACCCACCGCCAGTGCGGTGTCATCTTCTTCAAGTTCGCGCCCCAGACGGGGCATCACACGCGCGCTGCACTGCGCGTCGCCGCGGTGCAGGCGCAACGTTTCGCGGTGCACTTCCAGCACACGCATCGGTTCGGCGGTGACCGGCACCGCGTCACGCAACTGTTCGGCGCGCTGCGCCAGCACTGGGCCGAAGCCGATGCCACGCAGGTGCGTCATTTGACTTTCATCCATGGTCGATCCCAGGTTCAAGGTCCTGCGGCGCGCAGCCGAACAAGGCACGCGCACCGACACCAGGGCGCATGCAAAGCGCCCGACGAAGGGGAAGTGGGAAGGTCGACCGCGTCAGCGAGTGACGCAGGACATCAGCGCAAGGAAGGCGTGCGGCTGGGACCGCGACTCAGGCAGCGGCCGACACAAGGGCAAGCGGCAATGGTTGCATGGCGGACCTCCTGTGATGGGTTGCTGGGCACGGCCGATCGAGAATGGGCCGAACGACGGGCCTGAAGTCTCGCACGGGGGGCGCCAGAACGTCAATCGACAATCGACAATCATGGAGCGGCAACCCTGGAGCGAGACGGACCCGCGACCCATATCGTGCCGAGCCCTGACGTTGTGCCCTTGAATTGGCCGCGAGTAGGGGCATATAGCGGCATGGACACCGTTCTGTCCGTATCATTCAGGGCGCTGTGGGGTTTCCCCGGCGAACTGCACAAAGGAAATTGACCATGAAGTCGTTGATCGTTGCCTTGGGGCTCACCATTGCAGGCGCAGGGTTGGCACCCGTTGACGTTCAGGCCAAGCGTCTGGGCGGTGGCGGCAGTTCCGGCATGAAGCGTGACATGCCTGCGCGCCCGGCGCCGGATGCCATCCCGGCCAAACCCGCCGCGCCAGCCGCCGCGCCGAACACGGCCGGTGCCGCGCCGGCAGCGGCCGCGCCCAAACGTTCGTGGATGGGGCCGCTTGCCGGTCTTGCCGCCGGACTGGGCATCGCTGCGCTGATGAGCCACCTCGGCATGGGCGAAGCGTTTGGAAACTTTCTGATGCTTGCGTTGCTCGCCGTCGCGGCAGTTTTCCTGATCCGCTTCCTGATGAAGCGCTTCGGGCCGGCCGCACAGCGCAACGCTGCGCCGCAGGGGATGCAGTTTGCCGGCGCCGCTGCGGGCGCTGGTGCAGCCGCCCTGCCGTTGCCGGCGAGCGGTGCAACCGGGTCGGGATGGGGCCAGGCGAATGCGCCGCTGGCGCCGTCCGTCGACGAACCGGCCGCAGTTCGGACGGTTCAACTTCCGGCCGACTTCGATGCGCCGGCGTTTGAGCGCATCGCCAAGATGATCTTCATTCGCCTGCAGGCCGCCAATGACACCAGCGACCTGAACGACCTGCGTGCCTTCACCACCCCGGAAATGTTCGCGTCGATCCGCCTCGAACTGCAAGAGCGCGCGGCCGGCCCGCAACAGACCGACGTGGTCAAGATCGACGCGCAGGTGGTCGATTTCGCCAGCGAGCCGACGCGCCAGGTGGTCAGCGTGCGATTCAACGGCTTGATTCGCGAAGACAAAGACGGCACGGCGCAGCCGTTCGACGAAGTCTGGCATCTGGTCAAGCCGCTCGACGGAAGCCAGGAATGGGCGATTGCCGGGATTCAGCAAACCGCCTGAGCATCGCTTCGTCCATGCGCAACAGGGGGCTGCGGCCCCCTGTTTTCATCCGCAAGCGGCTTTGTGCTTGCTTCTTTCCTCGAGCACAGGTTCTAGGCAAATGTGCGCGCACACTACCGTGCATAGTTGGACAATATAAGGCCGTCCCAGAACCAATCCTCAGATTGGCTCGTGCTGGGGCCGCGCCTGCGCTGTGTGCAAGGCCGAAGCAGGCGCACGCCGGGCAATCACCTCCACCGCTGGCAGGCGCACCATCTGGGCGACCGGTCGCACAACGCCGCGCTCCACGATGTCAACGGGCGGCAGGGAAACCACAAGCGCCCGTTGCGCCACGATGTGCACAGGTGCGAGTTGCACGGCCACCTCAGCGGCGTTGCTCAGCGTGACGAGCGCGGCTGCACCGATGAGCGCAGCAATCAGGTTCAGCGAAGTCAGGCGAAAGGCGGTGGTCATGAGGTTTCTCCCAAGGTTCGGAGCCACGAAATGACTCCCACGGAGAGCAGTTTCGGCGCCGCCGAGGTTCGTTTCGAGAGGTGTGCGACCATCCGCAGCCCAGAGGTAATGAACTGCTCTGGCGCGCGACAATCGAAGCCGAGTTTGGCCTGGACCCCGTTTCCTCCCGCCACGAATCGACCCGCTCGCCCCATGAATCCGTTGCTTGCCGTCGTCTTGGCCGCCCAGCTGGTTGCTTGCAGCCTGCCCGAGCCCACGCCCGAGAGTGCGCCACCCTCGCCCGCCGCGTCGCCGACGTCGGATGCGGCAACGCTGGCCACCCGGGCCTCTGGCGTGGCCCCGAGCCGCACGCCGACGCCAGCTGCTCCAATCGATACCCTCGCACCCAACGCCAATCTGGTCATACAAGGCATTCCGCCCGTGCCAATCAGCCTGGTGCAGCAAGTCGCGCCTTATACCGAGTTTCGTGGCCACAGTTTCGTCGACTGGCACCCGACCAAGCGTGAAATGCTGGTGTCGCACCGCAAGGTCGATGGGCAGACCGCGCAGTTGTTTCGCCTGACCGCACCGATGGCGGAGCCGGAACCGATGACCGACTTCGCCGATCCGGTGCGCGTCGCCAGTTACGAACCACGCCAGGGCCGCTATCTTGTGTTTGAGCGGGCGACCGGCGGCAATGAAGCCAATCAGGTGTACCGGCTTGACCTGCCGTCCAAACAGATCACCTTGCTGACCGACCCTGACGAGCGACATTCAATGCAGGGTTGGCTGCACCGCACCAGTGCATTGCTGGTCAGTTCGGTTCCGCTGGACAAGACCGCCGCCGGCGGCAGCCGCAGCGAGGTGAACCAGATCTTGCGGCTGATCGACCCGGCCCAGCCTGGCGTGAGCCGCAAGATCGCCGAGTTGCCCGGCACGGGCTGGTATGTCGGCGCCGTGTCATGGGATGACCGCCAGGTTGCACTCACCCGCTACCTCTCGGCCAACGAATCCC
Organism: Rhizobacter sp.; assembly: GCA_031396425.1. GTDB lineage: Bacteria > Pseudomonadota > Gammaproteobacteria > Burkholderiales > Burkholderiaceae_C > JAEMQF01. Next base: position 21,488 of record JANNKS010000269.1, read on the forward strand.
AGGTCTGGCTGCTCAACCTGGCCACCGGCAAGTCGACGCAGGTGTTGCCAGCGCCCGCAGCGAATGTGAAGGCGGTGCACTTTGCCGGCCCCTTCACGCGCGACAACGGCGGGCTGTTCGTGATCAGCGACCGTGATGGCGAGTTCCGCGAGTTGATGCTCTACCGCAGCGCGAACAAACGGCTGCAGTCGTTGACGAACGACATCCCCTGGGACACCGACGACATGACGATCAGCGACGGCGGCAAGTGGCTCGCCGCGCGCTTGAATGTGGATGGACGCGACGAGCTCCGGCTGTTCGATGCCCAGACACTGAAGGCAACCGCCTTGCCTGCCTTGCCGGCAGGCGGCGTGCGCAGTGCGCAGTTCCACCGCAAGCTTGCGGAGCTGGCGTTCGCGCTGGACAGCAGCAAAGGCCCAAGCCAGATTCATTCATTCAATGCCGCCACCGGCAAGGCAGAACAGTGGACGCAGCCGGTGGCGCCCCCGGGCCTTGATCTGAGCGCTGCGCGGCAGCCGGAGATCGTGCGCTGGACCAGTTTCGACCAACGCAGCATCTCCGGCGTGATGACCCGCCCGCCTGCCCGTTTCACGGGAAAACGGCCCGTGATGGTGCTGATTCACGGCGGGCCGGAAGGCCAGGCCAAGGTCGGGTTCCTGGGCCGCTACAACTACTTCGTCAACGAACTGGGCGTTGCCATCATCGAGCCCAACGTGCGCGGCTCATCAGGCTACGGCAAGACTTTCCTGACCCTGGACAACGGCATGTTGCGCGAGGATTCGGTGCGCGACATTGGCAGCCTGTTCGACTGGATCGCCACCCAACCCGACCTGGATGCGTCACGCGTGCTGGTCAGCGGCGGCAGTTACGGCGGCTACATGAGTCTGGCCGTCAGCGCGCGCTATGCATCGCGCATTGCCGGCGCCATCGACGTGGTGGGCATCTCCAATTTCGTGACCTTCCTGAACAACACCGAAAGCTATCGGCGCGACCTGCGCCGGGTCGAGTACGGCGACGAGCGTGACCCGCAGATGAAGGACTTCCTGGAACGCATTTCCCCGACCAATCAGGCCCAACGCATCAGCAAGCCTCTGTTCGTGGTGCAGGGCCGCAACGACCCGCGCGTTCCGTACACCGAGGCGGAACAGATCGTTGCGAAGGCGCGCGTGAACAACCCGTCGGTGTGGTACCTGCGCGCCGAGAACGAGGGCCACGGCTTCGTGCGCAAGGAAAACGCAGACTACCAGTTCTATGCGACCGTGATGTTCGTGCGCGCCACCTTGTTGAAGTAGCCTCAAGTCGCGGCCGGCCCCTGGAACGCCCGGGCACGGTAGGTCAGTACGAGCGTGTCGCGAAAACCGCCGTCCGCCAGAGGTTGGATCGGCGTCGTTTCGTGAATCATGCGTGCGTCGTCCAGCAGCAGCGCGGTCCAGGGTTCGACCAGCGTGAAACGTTGACCCGCCGGGCCTTGGGCGTCGAACACGCGGGTTTCGCCCCCCTTGACCGCATGGCGGTCGACCAACATCACCACCACGAGGTCGACACCGTCGCGGTGCGCGCCCTCGGGGGTGGGGCGGCCGATGCCGTCGGTGGTGTCGATTCGAAACTGATGTGCTTCGACAAACCAGGTCTGTGCCCCCCTGAGGCCGGAGGCAATACCCCCCAGCGCGATCAACAGACGCTGCCAAGCCATGTTCTGCACGACCGCCGGATCGACGGGTTCGAACCAGCGCTCCAGCCCACCATGCAAGGCGTTGTACTCGATCGGCTGCCAATGGGCCCGGTGCGGCACCGGCTGCAAGGTGCCATCGCTGAGCGCATAGGACGCGTGGCGGCGACGCCGGTAGCGTCCGCCGTCACGCAGGTAGCCGTCGGCGGGCAGATGATTCCAGGTTGGGCGCAGTGCGTTGAGGTCCACGAGCGATACGCCACACTGCGCGCTCAATGACGACGGGCTGAGCACCGCAAGACCATCGTGACGCAGCGCCTGCGAGAGCTGGTCAGCAGGGGTGAAGGGCGGTGGAAACGAGGTCGTCATGGCCGTGATGATGCCTGCAGTTCGTCGGGTCTGAACCGGCCGGCGCGGTACTTCCGCGCTGCCGGGCTGCGGACATCATTCGCCGGATCGCGGCCAAGGGCCTTGCGTTGAACCGACCCGAGCGTATGCTGGGTAACGACACGCGGCTGCCACAAGGCTGGCGGCCGGGTCGACGATCCGCGCCGCGCACTTCCGTGCCGGCGCTCCGTTCCTCACCTTCACAACTCGGAGACACCCATGACGCTCTGTCCCATCGCCATCGTTGCCAGCTGCAACAAGTGCCCCGCACTGTCGTTTTGTCCACTGAAAGGAACGATCGGCGACTACAAGAAAGAGGACACCGGCAAACCGGCCGCATCCGCAGCAGCGGCCCAGAAGAAGCCAGCCGGCAAGCGCAAATGAAACGCGCCCGGCGGCGCAGCGGCGCTCAGGCGTAGCGCCGTCTCGCCAACGCAGCACCTTGCGCCAGCGCTTCCAGCTTTCGCAAGGCGATGTCGCGTCGCATCGGCGCCATGCCGCAGTTGGTGCAGGCCAGCAGCCGCTCTTTGGGGACATGTTGCAGGGCCTTGCCTATCGTTTCGGCAACTTGCTCGGGCGTTTCAACCACGTCGCTAGCGACGTCGATCACGCCGACCATCACGTCCTTGCCTTTGAGCAGCGCAGTCAGTTCGAGTGGCACCAGCGAGTGGTAGCACTCGAGTGACACCTGGCCGATGCGGCTCTTGGCGAGCGCCGGGAAGACGCGTTCGTACTGGCGCCATTCCTGACCCAGCGTCTGTTTCCAGTCGAGGTTCGCCTTGATGCCGTAGCCGTAGCAGATGTGCACGGCGGTCGTGCAGGTCAGACCCTGCGCAGCGCGTTCGAGCGCGGCCACACCCCAATCGGCGGCGTCCTGCATGTAGACATTGAAGGCGGGTTCGTCGAACTGGATCACGTCCACACCGTCAGCCTGCAACGCCAGGGCCTCCTGGTTCAGGAGTTCGGCAAACGCGAAGGCGAGCTTCTGCCGGTCGCCATAGTGACGGTCGGCGACGGTGTCGACGATCGTCATCGGCCCGGGCAAGGTGAATTTCAGTTGCCGCTTCGTGTGCGCCCGCGCCAGCTGTGCTTCGGTCGCGTGCACCCGGCCCTTCAGGCGCAGCGGGGCGATCACCTGCGGAACCATCGCCTCGTAGCGGTTGTTGCGGATGCCCATAGCCACCTTGTGTTCGAAATCGATGCCTTCGACGCTCTCCAGGAATCCGTGCACGAAGTGCTGGCGTGATTGTTCGCCGTCGCC
>JANNKS010000286.1:0-8743 GCA_031396425.1 Rhizobacter sp.
GGCTGTTAGTTTTTAAAGAGCTTGCCTTTCGGCGTCGCTGGTCTGTGCTCAGCGAAGTCCGCTAGTATGACACGGATTTTTTGCTTCTGTCAATCACCTTCCATCTTGCTAGGTGATTCTCAATCAACGAATTCGACTGCCTGCGCGGCCTTGCCGTGGCAAAAGCAAGCAAAGCAACCCGACCACATGAACCGTTTCGACGTCTGCGCGAAGCTGGATCGGGTCGCAGAGTTTAGCACAGGCCACGCGGACATTCTTGCGCTCGGCCGCTGGCTCTTCTCTGGCGCCCTACCTCACTGGCTCAAGGGTGCCGCGTACGCCTGCGACGACGAAATCGAGTGCTGCACTGCGAGGTACTTGCCCTCAGGACTCTCTGCCTCCAGGATCTCCCGCAACGCGGACGCCCATCGTCGCGTGTCGGTCCGCAGGATTCGTTGTTTGATGGCAGCCACCTGTGAAGGGTGCATCGAAAAGCTGCGCAAACCCATCGCCAGCAGCAGTTCGGTAAACGCGGGGTCGCCCGCCATTTCGCCGCAGACGCTGACGCCGCGCCGCATGTTATTCGCCTGACGAATCGTCGTCTCGATGAGCTGCAGCACAGCAGGGTGCCAAGGGTCGTAAAGGTGCGCTACAGCCTCATCGGCTCGGTCGATCGCCAGTGTGTACTGAATCAGGTCATTCGTGCCGATGGACACAAAATCAAAGTACTTAAGAATCGCCGGCAACATCAAGGCCGCGGCCGGTACCTCGATCATCGCCCCCAGTTGCACGTTGGTGTAGGCCTTGCCGGATTCATCCAACTGCTGCTTTGCGCGCGCCACCGCGTCCAGCGTGTGCCTGACCTCGTTGATATGCGCAACCATCGGAATCAACAGCCGAACTTTGCCAAACGCGCTCGCTCGCAGTATGGCGCGCAATTGCTGCCTGAACATCCCCGGCTCAGACAAGCTCCACCGGATCGCCCGCAGCCCCAACGCGGGGTTGAGGGCATGCTCATGGCGCAACTCGCTGACCGACATGCGATCCATGGGTTTGTCGGCGCCGATGTCGACGGTTCGAATCGTCACGGGCAGTCCGTTCATCCCCTGCACCGCCGATCGATAGGCCTCGAATTGCTCGTCTTCGCCCGGCAGTTCGCCACCCCGATTCATGAACAAAAATTCGCTGCGGAACAACCCCACACCAACTGCTCCAGCGTCGAGCGCTGAGCTCGCATCGCCTGGCAACTCGATATTCGCCAAGAGTTCCACACGCTCGCCGTCCAGCGTCACGGCTGGGGTGTGTCTCAGGCGGGAAAGGCGCTCCCGTTCGAGACCGCTTTGGCGCTGCTTGAACCGATACTCTTCTAGAAGGATAGGGGACGGATTCACGATGACGATTCCGGCGTCGCCGTCAATCACGATCCAGTCGTCCTGCCGAATGATCCGACTCGCTTCGCGCGCGCCGACGACGGCCGGGATGTCCATGCTTCTCGCGACAATGGCCGTGTGGGAAGTGCGCCCGCCAACATCGGTGATGAATCCAATGAAGACGCTGCCCTTGAACTGGAGCATGTCTGCCGGCGCGATGTCATTGGCCACCAGCACCAAGGGGTCTTCCCCGGCGAACCCGGCGGCCACCGCACCGGCGCGCGGCCCAGCCTGGCGTCCTGCACTGCGGGCCATTGCACGCAGCAGCCTCTCGACGACCTGCTCAAGATCAGCCTTTCGTTCGCGCAGGTACTCGTCTTCCATTTCGTCGAACTGCCGCGCCAAGACCTCCAGTTGCGCCGACAACGCCCATTCGGCGTTGTAATGCCGCTCCCGGATCCAGTGTTTCGTTGCGCCGGTGAGCGTCTCGTCATGAAGCAGCATGAGGTGCACGTCGAGCAGTGCCGAGAGTTCCCCGGGCGCGTCCAGCGGAAGGTCTCGCTGCAAGGAACTCAGTTCGTCCGCGACAACGTCGCGCGCCGCCCTCAGGCGCGCGATTTCCGACTCCACTTGCTGCGCGTCAATGAAATAGTGCGCAACATCGACGCGGCTCGACGCGACGAGAACGGCGCGACCAATTGCAACACCACGGGACACTGGCAGGCCGAAAAGCTGAATGCTCATGGCAAGTCCATAGAGGTGGGAACAACGAACGGGCACATGGCGAGAACAGTGTTCAGAGGCGACGGATAGGAACCGGTTGGCCGGGCATGCGGACTACTGGCCTTCCCCAAATTTGTCATCGATCAACCCGGTCAGCGCTTCGAGGGCCGCTTGCTCGTCCACGCCTGTTGCCTCGACTTCAACCTGGGACCCGAGTCCCGCTGCCAGCATCATCACTCCCATGATGCTCTTGGCGTTGACTCGGCGATCATTGCGGGTCAGGTAAATGTCGCTGGCGAAACTGCTGGCAAGCTTTGTCAGCTTGGCCGAGGCGCGCGCGTGCAACCCCAGCTTATTGCTGATCGTGATGCTGGTCTTGATCATGGCCCGCTTGCTTCAAAAACTGGTTCTGTGGCTTGACACTGGCGACTTGAATGACGCCCTGGGTCGCGCCCACCATTGCACGCCCCACCACGGCATCGAGCGGTTCCTTGAGGTAACACAGCGAGCGCCACAACATCGGAACGTTCACGCCTGCGATCACCTTGACCTGTACGCCATCGGCAAGTCGCTGTGCCACGTTGCAGGGCGTTGCACCGAAAACATCGGTGAAAATCAGCGCAGTGGGGTCGCGCACCTGTTCCAGCAGCGTCCGGCCAGCAGCTTCGATCGCGTCGATCGGTGCTTCCGCGGAAACATCGAGGGCGGCGATCATGCCTTTGAATTCCGGGTAGGCGTGTTCCGCCACTGCCTTGAGCGAAGACGCCAACGGCGCATGGGCAATGATCATCAGTCCTGGCATGTCGTTGATTATCGGCAGTTCACGTCGCCGCGCGAACACGGCTCAGCCTGATGGAATCGTCGAACCCGACGAACCATGCATAGGCCAGACCGCAGCCGACCGCCAGAATCGCGAACGCGCCTTGAAACGAGACCCGAGTCGCCCAACCCCAACTCTGAAACAAGTCGATCGCCAGCCCGATGCCCCATTGAATGCTGAACACGCCCCCAAACACAACCAAGTTATACGCCGTGAGTGCGCGCCCCGCCGACTCCGCGGGAAAGGCCTGACCGATCGCGGGTTGCGACAAGGCCAACACTGTTCCGGCAACGCAGAAGACGGCCCACACCCAGGCCCCTGAGTTTGCGCCGAACGCCACCGCGAGCACCAGGACACCGACACTGACCGGCATTCCGCGGGCAATCAAGCTGTGCGCCGTCCAACCACGCCGGTAGAGGCGAGGAACCACGCTGCCCCAAGCCAGGAAACTGACGAGCATGCTCACATTGATCGCAAACAGTCCCTGCGACGATTCACTGGGCGTCCACCCGCAAACCTGGACCAGCCAGGGCCCGGCCCAAAGCGACTGTATGGCGATCAAGCCGCCGTAGTGCACGAAACCCATTGGCGCATAACGCAAGAAAGTGCGGTGCCTGAAAACCGCGCCAAAGCCAGTCAATGAAGCATCGCCAGTCATTGAGCGCGGCGGGTCCGGCGCAACATTGCTCGCTATCAGCATCATCGCTGCGGCAATCAACAGCGCTGTCAACCCGAACAGCCCCCGCCAGCCCAGGTGCGGCAAAAGCCATTGCACAGGCAGAGTCGATGCCACCATGCCCATCGAACCGGCCATCAACATCCAGGAATTCGCACGCATCTGGGCAACCGCTGAAAACCGACGCCTGAAACTTGTCATCGGTGCCATCAGACACGCTGACACACCCACCCCGATCACGCCGCGAGCCAACGTCAACCCAAACAAGGTCTGGGCCAATGAGAAGGCGACGCAACCGAGCAGTGCCAAGGCGAGACAGGACAGCAAGACCCGACGTGGCCCGAAGCGATCGAGCGCACTGCCCAGCGGCAACTGCATGGCCGCAAAGCCGAGAAAGTAGGCACCGCCCAGCATGCCCAGATCCCCAGCATTCAACCCAAGTTCATCACTGAAGTACGGCGCCAGCGTGGCGGTGACACCACGCAGCATTGCCGCCAGGAAATACGCGAACGCAAAGCTGAAGAACAACTGCACCGCGACACACCGATTCACCATCGGCGGCATCGCACTGCCGGTGCCAAGACCTTTCATCGTCATCAGCTCACTGTAATTTGAGTCCGGAATAGAACGTATCGGACACGGCCGGTTCGATATCCGCCCCGAAGATGGTCGCCTGGTAAATCCGCGAGCCCTTTGTGAACAGACCCACATGGGCCACGATGGGTGCGCCTTGGGGTGATTTCCCGAGCAGCGAAACCAGAACTGCGGCAGGGCTTGCTGCCATGCCAGGCACCCGCAACGGTGAGACGGCGGTTTCACGCGCACCCAGGTTCGTGCTGGATGCGGTCCGAAGCGCCGCCATCGCTGCGGGCACATTGCCCAGGGCTGCCACGTCGAGGTAGCCCAGAGCAAATGTCAAGCCCGCAGCGCTGCAAACCTCCAGATGCATCGGAGTCACGTACTCAGCCAAGCCGACGGTGCGCATATGATGTTGCGGGCGACAAGGAAACAGCGCTGCGATCCCTGCGCCGTCAGGCCGAACGTCGCGCCAATCATGGATTGGCGTGCAACCCGTGAGGGTGGCCAGCACAAGCCACGGCAAGCGGTTTGCGCTTTTCGACATCGACTCATTATCCAGGCCGCATGAATACGGCCGCCACACAGGGCAAAACATGGCAGCGCAAGCCGATCTCGAACCCAGTCGCCCCTTGCAAGACATCAAGGTTCTTGACCTGTCGCGTATCCTCGCGGGCCCGTGGTGCACCCAGATTCTGGGAGACCTCGGCGCTGACGTCATCAAGGTCGAACGTCCATCAGGTACCAGGCACCACGGAGGTGATGACACGCGCGGCTGGGGCCCGCCATTTCTCAAGGACAACACCGGTTTGGACACCGCCGAGGCGGCCTACTACCTCGGCGCGAATCGAAACAAGCGCTCGATCACGATCGACCTTGCCACGCACCGTGGGCAGGCGCTGATCCGCCAGATGGCGGCGCAGGCCGATGTCCTGGTGGAAAACTACAAGGTCGGCGACATGCTGCGCTATGGGCTCGATCCGGACCGTCTGCGTGCTCAGAATCCGCGCCTGGTGTATTGCTCCATCACCGGTTACGGCCAAACCGGCCCGTACAAAGACCGCGCCGGCTACGACTTCGCCATTCAGGGGCTCGGCGGCCTGATGAGTGTCACCGGCGCATCGGAGCAGGAAGCCAGCAACAACCAGCCTGGCGGTGGCCCACAAAAGGCCGGGGTCGCTGTGGCAGACCTGTTCACCGGCATGTACGCTGTCACGGCAATCCTCGCCGCGTTGCGACATCGCGACCAGACGGGGCAGGGCCAGACGATCGACATGGCACTGCTGGACAGTCAGGTCGCTATGCTGGCCAACCTCGGCGCCAACTACCTCGCCACCGGCATTGCACCCAGGCGGGCCGGGAACGCTCACCAGAACATCGTGCCCTACCAAGTCTTCGAAGCCTCTGATGGACACCTGATTCTGGCGGTCGGCAACGATCATCAATTCCGCAAGTTCTGCGCCGTCGCCGCGTGCGAGGACCTCGCCACCGATCCGCGCTTTCGCACCAATGCCGATCGGGTACGCCACCGTGAAGCGTTGGTCCCGCTGCTCGCGGGCCGCATCAAGGCACGCAGCCGAAAGGCCTGGCTCGCTGACCTCGAGGCTGCTCAGGTGCCTTGTGGTCCGATCAACGACCTCGCCGAAGTCTTCGCGGACCCGCAGGTCAAGGCACGTGGCATGACGGTCGAACTGCAGCATCCGTTGTGCGACAACCTGAAACTGGTGGCCAGCCCGCTCAGGTTGTCGGCAACGCCGGTGACCTATCGGCGCGCACCCCCGCTGTTGGGGCAACACACCTTCGAGGTGCTCGGTGAATTTGGCTTCGACGAAGCCGAAATCGAGCGCTTGCGACAAGACCAGATCGTGTAGCCACGACGCGCGCATCCTCAGGGCCGGCGGCCGCTTCAAAGGAGCGAACAATGTCCGATTTCGTCCTGGTGCATGGTGCCTGGCACGGTGCCTGGTGTTGGCGGCGTGTGCTGCCTGCCCTTTGGGCAGCGGGGCACCGTGCGTTTGCCGTCAGCCTCACAGGAGTGGGCGAACGTGCGCATCTTCTGTCGGAGCGTGTCACGCTGCAGACGCATGTCTCCGATGTGATCAACACGATTGAAGCGGAAGAACTCCGCGACACTGTCCTGGTCGGGCACAGCTATGGTGGCATGGTGATCACGGGCGTGGCCGACCGGCTCAGCGACCGCCTGGCCCGCTTGGTTTACGTCGACGCCGTCGTACCGCACTCCGGGGAAAGCTGGTCAAGCGGCCACACCCCGCAGACTCAAGCCACGCGACGGGACATGATCGCTGCCGGCGGCAGCATCTTGCCGCCCGATCCGAGGATCTTCGGCCTGGCAGGCAGCGATCACGCCTGGGTTGCGCGGCGCCAGACCGCGCAACCCGGTGGTGTCTACGACGACCCCCTCCATTTCGATTCGCATCGCTTCGCAACCATCCGCCGAACTTTCATCGATTGCACCTCGCCCGCCTTGCCAACGATCGCCCTGGCGCGGCAGCGAGTGCGTGCCGAGCCCGGCTGGACGGTCCTGGAAATCGCCACCGGGCACGACATCATGATCAGCGCCCCTCAGCCATTGGTCGCTGCGCTGCTTGCCAGTTGCACTGGCTGATGCGGCGACACCCGCAGCCTTTCCGAGACATGTAACGGGCGCTGCGGGAAACGACCGAAAGAGCTTGTCCGAGCACGACCGGCTACTGACCGATTTCTGCGCTGCTCGAGCTCCGCAAGCCTCCAGCAGTCGAAACTTCTGAAACAATCGGGGCATGGACATGTCGGACCCCCACGGCGCCCCGCTCGAAGCGCGTGCCCTGCCAATCGAGGCAGACGCTTCTGATGGCGACGCGACGCAACACTGGCTTGCGTTGGTCTCAGAGTTCGGAGCTGACGTCGCCGGGCCGCTGACCGCGGCTCTCGAACGTATCGATTCGCTCACCGCGAGCGGGCGCATCACCCGCGCAGACCTTCGCGCCCTGAGGGAGGAAGTCCAACAGGCACGGCAAGCCGGCATGCTGGGGCAGCAGCTGACCATCCTCGCCTCGGGAGGCCTGCGCCACTCGGCCGAACGCCTGGTCCTGGACGACACGGTCGAGAGCGTGCTCACCCGGCGGGCCGCAGAGGTCCCCGAACGCATGGTCGTGGTCGAGGTATCGCCCGACAAATCGGAGGTGATTGTCGATGCGACGCTCCTGTTCAGCCTGCTCAATACACTGTTCGACTGGGCCCTTGGACACTCGACTGGCCGCTTCGAATTCCGCACCGGCCCCGGCAGCGCCGTCGGCTATGTGCAGCTCGAGTGTCACTATGAGCCACTGCGCCGCGAACCGGCGGCCAACGACACTGCTGACACGCTCCGTCCGCCTCGTCTGAATACCCTCGTTTGGCGTATCCTGGAACAGACTGCCGCAGCAATGGGGCTCGTGATGCAGCATCAAGCGAATGGGCAAAGTGCTTCGCTGACCTTGCAGTTTTCGCGTGCTGCTCCGCAAGAGGTGCCGCCCGTCGCCTTGGCGGCTTCCGACGAAGGCAACGCGCCCGCAGCGAATCCACGCCCATTGGCCGGAAGCCAGGTGCTGGTTATTTCGTCGCGCCGGGACATGCGTGTGCAAGTGCGCGATGCTCTGCGCAACATGGGCTTGATGATCGATTTCGTGAGTTCGGTCAACGAGGCCGCACAGTTCGCCGAAGGCGGTGCACCTGACGCCGTCATCATCGAATCTATTCAACGTGGCGACCGGTTCGCGAAGTTCCGCGAGGCGTTGCTCGCCCACTCACCCCAGATCGCCTTCATCGAAATCGTGGAGCAGGGGCGGACCTTCGAGAAGTCTGGGTTTGGCGAAGACAGCCTGGGACGCGTCGGTCGTGACGTCATCGATACCGCCCTGCCCGCGGCGCTTGTCCACGAGCTGTCCAGGGAGTTGTGAATTGGCGTGGCGTCAGTACGGTGCTGGCCAGCCAAACTTCCCGCAGATCGTTTCGTAGCTCTGGCGCAACTCGGCTTCGTCCCGCCCCGGCAGGTTCAACACGGCCCACCGGTGTGAGCCCAGCCATTTGAGGTCGCGCTGCAGCGAAGCGCCCTTCTTGGGGTAAAGCTCCAGGCGCGCCTGCGGGTACTCGTTGGCAAGCCATGCAAGATCGGCTTTGGTCGGGATCCGCGGGCAGGACGTCCCGTCGAAACTGCGCCAAACGAAACTGGCCGCCGCTCCAAAGCGCGGTGCATGGCGGCTCGGCGGCGGAAGATCCATGGCGAGAGCAAATCCGAGTTCATAGATGTCGATACCCAGCACCCATTCGTAGAACTGGGCCAGCTGTGCGGCGAGGCGAGGGTTGACTTCGATCAGCTTCAGTGTCCCGTCTTGCGGGTCAACGAAAAATTCCAGATTGAAGAAACCGTGGTCCATGCCATAGCCATGCACCACCCGTTCCGTCGCAGCGCGTACCCGCGCGCCCAGCGCGGGGTCTTGCGCGCCTGGGAACATGAAGCGCATGAACGATATGGTGCCCGGGTACATCACTTCATCGGAAATCCCCAGCAAGTGCACCACACCATCGTGCACGAAGCCATCGACATTGATCTGATTGCCC